>DJXC01000094.1 GCA_002449575.1 Ruminococcus sp. UBA7014 | reverse complement strand
TACAGATATTTATGATGAAATTATTGCAGTCGAAAATGAAGATGCTTTCGAGACTGGCAGACTGATTGCAAGAAGTGAAGGGGTTCTGGTCGGCATTTCTTCCGGTGCGGCAGTATGGGCAGCAATTCAGCTTGCAAAACGTCCGGAAAATAAGGGTAAGACCATTGTCGCACTTCTGCCGGATACAGGCGAACGCTATCTGTCTACCCCTATGTTTGAATAATCAGATTTTGGAATTTTTTGAAAGGAGTTGTTTTTCATGTTTATGACTATGATTCTGACAGTATGTTGCTGTTGTTCTGTGTATAACTGCATAAGTATCAAACAGAGAAACAGCTCTCATATTTCAGGAAAATAATATATTTCTATGAATATATTCTGAATGTTTGCGGAGAATGCAGGTTTCTGTGTTCTCCGTTTTTGTGTCTATTTTGAAAGGAGTTTTTTTATCATGAGTCAGTTTAAAAATATCAGTACTGCATTTATTCACGGCGGAATTTCTATTGATGAACGCACAGGTGCAGTAAATATTCCGATTTATCAGACTTCTACTTACAAGCAGGACGGACTCGGCGAAATGCGTGGCTATGAATATTCCAGAACAGGCAACCCTACAAGGGAAGCACTGGAAGCCCTGATTGCTGAACTTGAAAACGGCTATGCCGGTTTTGCATTCGCCTCCGGTATGGCAGCTATCACGGCAGTTTTGAGTCTTCTGAAAGCCGGAGACAGGGTGCTGATTTCCAGTAATGTCTATGGCGGTACATTCAGAGTACTGGACAAAGTTTTCAATCATTTTGCGATTCGGTATACAATTGCAGATACTGCCAATCCGGAAGTGTTTGCAACACAGATTACTCCCGATGTAAAAGCTGTTATGATAGAAAGTCCGGCAAATCCGCTGATGACAGTTACGGATATTCAGGCAATTTCTGAAATTTCGCATCAGCATGATTTGCTTGTCATTGTGGATAATACGTTTATGACACCCTATCTCCAGAGACCGCTTGAACTTGGTGCAGATATTGTAGTACATTCAGCGACAAAATACCTCGGCGGTCACAGTGATGTTGTTTCTGGTCTGGTAGTCGTTTCTACGAAGGAACTTGCCGAACAGATTGCTTTTATTCAGAATTCAACAGGCGGTGTGCTTCCGCCGTTTGATTCTTTTCTGTTAATCAGAGGAATCAAAACACTTGGTGTGAGAATGGACAGACATGTCGAAAATGCTGAAAAAGTGGTGCATTTCTTACAGCATCACAGAGCTGTCAGAAATTTGTACTATGCTGGACTGGAATCCGGTCAGGGCTATGAAATCAACAAAAAACAGGCAAAAAACGGCGGTGTTATGATTTCTTTTGAACTGCATGAAAATTATGATATAAAAACATTTTTCAAAAGTCTGAAACTCATCATGCTTGCAGAAAGTCTCGGTGGTGTAGAATCTCTGGTATGCCATCCGGCAACTATGACACATGCCTCCATTCCGGAAGAAATCCGGAAACAGGTAGGCATTACAGACAGCTTAATCAGATTGTCTGTCGGCATTGAAGATATTGCCGATATTCTGGAAGACTTACAGCAGGCAATTGAGAAAAGTGAGGTAAAAGCATTATGAGTTATTATGATTCTATGCAGGAATTAATCGGGAATACTCCGATTGTAAGGCTGCACCAGTTTGAACCAAATCCGGAAATTCAGATATTTGCAAAACTGGAATTATATAACCCGTCCGGAAGCGTAAAAGACAGAACAGGATTATATATGATTCAGGATGCAGAACAGAAAGGTCTGCTGCAACCCGGTGGTACAATTGTTGAGGCGACTGCCGGAAATACCGGACTCGGCATTGCATTTGCAGCACGCAACAGGGGATACCAGATTATTTTTGTCATTCCGGATAAATTTTCAGTTGAAAAACAGACACTTGTCAAAGCACTTGGCGCAAAAGTCGTTAATACGCCCCGTGAATCCGGAATGCTCGGCGCAGTCCGGAAAGCAGAGGAAATCAAGAAAAAAATTCCCGGTTCTGTCTCTCTGGAGCAGTTTGAGAACCAAAGTAATCCGCTTGCACATTACGAAACAACCGGAAAAGAAATCTATGAGGATTTAAACGGTCAGATAGATTATGTTGTCGCCGGCGCAGGAAGCGGCGGCACATATACAGGAATTCTCCGCTATCTGAAAGAAAAAAATCCCAAAATCAAAGGTATCTTAGCCGACCCGGAAGGTTCAACAATGGGCGGCGGTGAACATCATGACTATAATATCGAAGGTATTGGAAATGATTTTATCGCTGCAACAATGGATATGAATCTTGTAGATGATGTCATTAAAATCAATGATACAGAAGCATTTGCTTATTCCCGTCTGCTTGCCGAACGTGAAGGCATCTTTGCCGGTTCAAGTTCCGGTGCAGCATTAGCGGCATCTGTCAAACTTGCCGAAAAAATAAAGAAAGGCAGAATCGTGACGGTCTTTCCTGACCGTGGAGACAGATATTTCAGTGCCGGATTATATCAATAAAAACAGAAAAGTCAGACTCTGCCTGTACAGAGCCTGACTTATTTTTCATCCATAAATCAGCTTTTTCTTCATCATAATCAAATCATAGATATTAATCCGTCCGTCTTTACACAGGTCAGCCGCCTTCCAGTCGGCAAGATGCACATCATCAGCACCGAGCAGCCATTTCTGGAGAAG
>DJXC01000202.1 GCA_002449575.1 Ruminococcus sp. UBA7014 | reverse complement strand
AGTTGAATGAATATGACAAATATGATGGAAGCAGCCCAGAAACAACTGCGTGAAATGCTTATGCAGGCAATGGGACAGCTTGTTACAGAAGGAAAAATTCCGGCAGAAGTTCTGCCGGCATTTAGAATTGAAGTTCCGGCGGATAAATCGCATGGAGATTTTTCTTCTAATATTGCAATGGCATCAGCAAAGGCTCTGCACATGCCGCCCCGGAAAATTGCAGAATTATTGACAGAAGCCTTTTATTTTCAGGGTTCTTATTTTGAACGTGCCGAAACTGCTGGACCTGGTTTTCTGAATTTCTTCTTACAGAAAAAATGGTTTGCAGATACGATTCAGGCAGTACTTGACGAAACAACCGAATACGGCAAATCCGAAGACGGAAAAGGCAAAAAAGCTCTTGTCGAATTTGTATCTGCAAATCCGACAGGTCCTATGCATGTCGGCAACGCCAGAGGTGCAGCACTTGGCGATGGTATCGCTGCTTTGCTTGAATGGACAGGCTGGCATACAGAACGTGAATTTTATATCAATGATGCCGGAAATCAGATTGAAAAATTCGCCACTTCTCTGGAAGTGCGCTATCTTCAGAAATGCGGCCGGAATATCGAACTGCCGGAAGATGCCTATCATGGTGCAGATATTACTGCTCATGCAGAAGATTTCTATGCTGAAAACGGTGACAAATTCGCTGATGCTGACAGCAAAACCCGCAGAGATGCACTTGTTGCATTCGCTTTGCCGAAAAATATCGCTGGTCTGAAACGTGACCTGAAAAGCTATCGTGTAGAATATGATAACTGGTTCAGTGAAAGTTCTCTGCACCAGAGCGGCGCAGTCATGGAAATTGTGAAAAAACTCGCTGACAAAGGCTATACCTATGAACAGGAAGGCGCAGTCTGGTTTAAAGCAGAACAGTTCGGCGCAGATAAAGATTTTGTGCTTGTCCGTGCAAACGGTATTCCGACTTATATCGTTCCGGATATTGCCTATCATTGTGACAAGCTCGTTACCAGAAATTTTGATAAGGCTATCAACGTACTGGGTGCAGACCATCACGGCTATGTGCCGAGACTGAAAGCTGCTCTCAAGGCTCTTGATGTCGATACTTCAAAATTAGACGTTGTCCTGATGCAGATGGTCAAGCTGCTGCGTGACGGCGAACCGATTAAAGTTTCCAAACGAAGCGGAAAGGCAATCGGACTTGTTACCCTTCTGGAAGAAATTCCGCTGGATGCTGCAAGATTTTTCTTCAATATGCGTGAGGCAGATTCTCATTTTGAATTTGACCTCGATTTGGCTGTTGAAAAATCTTCACAGAATCCGGTTTACTATGTGCAGTACGCTCATGCAAGAATTTGCAGCATTCTCAGAACATTACAGGAAGAAGGCTTATATCAGGAAGGTACACCCCTGCAAGACCTTCCTGCTCCGGAAACTGCTCAGGAAATTGAACTGATTCGCCATCTGGCAGCATTTCCTTCTGAAATTTCGGCAGCAGCAAAAATCTATGACCCGTCCAGAATTACAAAATATGCACTGGAACTTGCAAATCTGTATCATAAATTTTATGATGCCTGCTCGGTAAAGAATGCAGAAACTCCGGAACTGCGTGAATTCAGAACTGACCTTTGCCGTGCGGCAGGGCAGGTACTCCGGAATGCAATGGCAATTCTGAAAATTGACTGTCCTGAAAAAATGTAAGCTTTTCCCTGAAATATTACACAATGGTTACAGACGAAAGCCGGAATTTTGTGATGAATATACAAACAAGTTGGAAAAAATTCGCCGTTTTCACGAAAATAAATAAAAAATTAACACTATGTTCATATTATGTTCATAACTGTATGTTACAATTTGTAATATGTAAAGAACGCACGAAAATTATGCTGAGAACTACAGATAAAATGGTTAAATTTTAAAAAAGAAAGGAAATCAGCTTATGTCAAACAGATTATTTCAGGGGCTTGTTCACCAGATGCGTGATACCATGGACGCCACAATCGGTGTTGTGGATGAAAATGCAACTATCATTGCTTGCAGTGATTTGGCAAAAGTCGGCACAACAAACGAATTTGTTTCTCTCGATTTAAGCGATACCCATGATATTTTCATCCGTGACGGCTATACTTATAAGCCGTTCGGCACACGCTCCAAGCCTGATTATGCCGTATTTGTAGAAGGTACTGACGATACTGCTGCAAAATATGCAAGCATTCTTTCTATCACACTTTCCAATATCAAACAGTATTATGACGAAAAATACGACCGGAATAATTTCATCAAGAATGTAGTGCTTGACAACGTTCTTCCCGGCGATATTGTGATTAAGGCAAGAGAATTGCATTTCAATGCCGAAATCAGCAGAGTTGTGCTGTTAATCCGGATTGTTTCTTCCAATGATATTTCTGCTTATGATGTGATTCAGAATCTGTTTCCGGATAAGAACAAAGACTTTGTCTTTAATATTACAGAATCAGATATTGTACTTGTTAAGGAAATCAAGAGCAGTGTGGATTCCAAAGACCTCGAAAAGCTGGCACGTTCCATAGCCGATACACTCAGCAGTGAATTCTATACCAGAGTCAATGTCGGAATTGGTACAGCAGTCACAACAGTCAAGGATTTGGCACGTTCTTTCAAGGAAGCCCAGACCGCTCTGGAAGTTGGAAAGGTATTCGATACAGACAAGATTATTGTCAGCTATGATAATCTGGGGATTGCCCGTCTGATTTATCATCTGCCGACAACACTGTGTGAAACTTTCCTGCATGAAGTATTCAAGCGTGGCAGTATTGAATCTCTTGACCACGAAACACTGTTTACGATTCAGAGATTCTTTGAAAATAATCTGAACGTTTCGGAAACTTCCAGAAAATTATTTGTTCACAGAAATACACTCGTATACAGACTGGAAAAAATCAAGAAGCTGACAGGGCTTGACCTGAGAGAATTTGACCATGCAATTATTTTCAAGATTGCACTGATGGTTAAGAAGTATTTACAGGCAAATCCGACAAAATTCTGATTTTTTCCTCGAAAATGCGTTTCTTTGCCTGACAGTTCCGGCTTTGGAAAGCGTTGCTGTCAGGCAAAAATTCTGCCCTGAACAAGATGAAACAGACAGCAATTCTGATTTGAGGAAGAAACATGTTTCTGAATGAAGAGAAAAAGAAAGAGGGTATGTTTTGGATTTATGGTAGAATTAAAAGACGTTTCCGTGACCTATTCCAGCGGTGTGGATGCGCTGGAACATGTCAGCCTGAAAATCAATGACGGAGATTTTGCTTTTGTTGTCGGTGCATCCGGCGCAGGCAAAAGTACACTGATTAAACTGCTCCTGAAAGAAATTGAGGCAACAAGCGGTTCAGTAACAGTCAACGGCTATCAGCTCGCCGCACTGAAAAAAAAGCAGATTCCGCAGCTAAGGAGAACTATCGGCATTGTGTTTCAGGATTTCCGACTGATTTCTTCTATGACAGTCTATGAAAATATTGCATTTGTCATGCGTGTGATTGATGCACCGCCAAAAACGATACGGAAACGTGTCCCCTATGTGATGCGCCTTGTCGGATTGCAGGAAAAAGCGGCTTCTTATCCCCGTGAACTTTCCGGCGGCGAATTGCAGAGAGTCGCTATCGCCAGAGCATTGGTCAACGACCCGAAATTAATCATTGCGGATGAACCTACCGGCAATATCGACCCGGAATTGTCCTATGAAATTGTAGACCTGCTGAGAACTATTAATATGCAGGGTACTACAGTAATGATGGTGACACATGAGCATGAACTTGTCAAACGGTTCGGCGGCAGAATTATCAATATCGACAAAGGGCAGATTGTCTTTGATGATATCATGGAGGGAACAGACTATGAAGTTTAGTGGTGTCCGTTATCTGCTGGAACAGGGCGTGGAAAACATCTGGAAAAATCGCATGATGGCATTTGCCTCTTTCTGTGTGTTGCTGGTATCGCTTCTGCTGGTAGGGACAACAGTTCTGGCATATCAGAATATTTCTTCTATTGTCGGCAGCGTAGAATCGCAGAATGAAATTATCATCTACATGCAGGAAGATACTGACACAGATACACTCGGCAGAACAGAGACACTGTTACAGGAAGTTCCGAACGTTGCAGAAGTACGATTTTATTCCAAAGAAGAAGAATATCTCGCACTGAAAGAACGCATGGCAGACTATGACGTATTATTCGATGCGCTCGGTGATGATAATCCGCTTGTTGATTCGTTCCGTATCAAAATTCAGGATATTACCCAGATGAACAAGACCATTTCCCAGATTCAGCAGATAGATAATATTCTGAGAATCAATGCTCCTTATGAATTTGTCAGCTTTCTGACACAGCTCAGGACAATTTTGTCATGGGTAATGGGTGCGCTGATTGCAGCAATGGTAATTGTTTCCATGGTGATTATTTCCAATACGACAAAGGCAAGTGTGTATGCACGGCGTGAAGAAATCCAGATTATGAAATATGTCGGTGCAACAGATGCTTTTATTCGAGTCCCGTTTTTTATTGAAGGAATGATTACCGGATTTTTTGCCGGATGTGCAGCCTTAGTGATTACATGGCTTGTTTATGATGCACTTGTCAGAATGATTGAAAATCAGGTGACTTTGCTGAATGTGATAGGACTAGGCAGTATCATTCATTTTAATGCGATTTATCAGTATGCTGTACTTGCTTATCTGCTTGGCGGTGCGCTGATTAGTGCGGCTGGCAGTGCGTTCAGTACAAGAAAATATATCAATGTCTGAAGGGATGTGAAGATTCTGCCTTGGCAGAATATTTGATTTATGAACAGAGTAACATGGAAAAAAGTCCTTGCAATGGTTCTGGCAGCCGTGACTTGCAGTACAATGCTGCTTGCAACTCCCGGCAGAATCCAGCATGACACACAGGCGGCTGCAACAATTGCAGAACTGGAAGCC
>DJXC01000019.1:19572-20107 GCA_002449575.1 Ruminococcus sp. UBA7014 | reverse complement strand
GAGTCAAATGCATCATGGTCGCCGTTTGCAGAGTTGACAACACCAAGACCGCCGTTTAATGTCAGTGAACCGGAAGAAGTACTCATCATACCGCCGCCCCAAGGGTTGGTATTGCCTGAACCTGAACCATCTGCACCGCCGGCAGCATTGTAGCCGTCATCACCGGAGATGATATAAACAGTACCGCTGTTCTGGTTGATAGTAACGCCTTCAACGCCTTCATAGCATTTTGGAATATAAATCTGTACATCATCAAATGTATTGGCACTTCCCTGACCGATTGTCAGTGCATGGTCAGAATGCATACCATCATCAGCAGAAGATAATGTCAACTTACCACCAATTACAGTCATATCGCCACCGCAGTGGAGTGCATCATCAGAAGAATCAATTGTCAGTGTACCGCCGTTAATGGTCAGATTACCGGCAGACTGCCATGTTGTACCTGCTTCGTCATACAGACCAACGGACTTGATGCCCTTTGCAGAAATATCAACCTTGTTAGCGTTGCCGTCCATACCCATTCCGCCACCGC
>DJXC01000019.1:0-19487 GCA_002449575.1 Ruminococcus sp. UBA7014 | reverse complement strand
GCTCCACGGGTCTGTTGTTGTGCTGCCGGAAGAACCTGTACTGCCGTATGCACTGCCCTGATATGTGTAAATAGTCACATCGCCGCCGTTCATAGTGAATTCCTGTTCAGCCTGAATACCGTCTGCATAGGAATTAATATTGACTGTACCGCCGTTGATGGTGACAAAGCCCTTGCCTTCTTCTGTTTCAGTAGACTTGATGCCGTCACCTGCGGAAGTCTTGACAGTTACTTTCAGATTAGAATAATCGCCATCACCGCCGTTTGCAACCAAAGTATCCGGGTCGCCGATTCTGACGGAATTGCCGCCACGGATACCATCATCCACAGCAGTCACCTGAATATCACCGTTCCAGATTTTCAGGTCATTCTTAGAAACTAAACCGTCCTGATAGTTGCCGTTGACAATCAAAGTTCCCTTACCCTTAATTTTCAGGTCATCACGGGAGAAGATAGCAGAATTGATTTCTTTCACTTCGCCGGAGCTGTTTGTATAAGTATCTGTATGGGAAGTACCATCAGAGATAGTATTCGTTGTGCCTTTCTTTACAGAGATTGTAACAGCATCACCGACATTTTCGACATAGACCGGAGCAACACTGCTGTTGGAGAGTGTCAGGTCTTCAAAGCTGAGTGTTACAGCAGCGGCAGCATCAGCATTATTATCTGTATTGACTTTCAGCTGACCATTATCGGAAGAACCGCTGACGGAATATTCACCAGCCGCTGTGATAGTGACATATGCACCGTCTACAGTGACATTTGTCGCATTGGAAGCAGCGACTTCTGCACCGTTAGCATCATACAGGGCAACGCTGGAAGCGTTATATACGATAGCAGCAACAACACCCTCTGCATCGGGATTTGCAGCTTCTGTTTCGGTTTCAGTTTCTGTTTCAACCGGCTGCGGTTCTACAGGAGTCTGACCGGAGATAACCTGCTTTTTATTCAGGATTAAATCATAGATATTCACTTTTCCGTCGTTGTTAATATCAGCAGCATGAAAAGCTTCCTGAGAGATATTCTGCTTGCCCATCAGATATTTCTGGAGCGTGACAATATCTTGTACACCGACATTACCGTCAAGGTTCACATCTCCTGCGAGTGCGGCAGAACCGGACAACATCGGAATTGCTGCACACATTGCGCCAACTGCGAGAATACCAGCCAGACCATGACTGAAACGATTGATTTTTTTCATGACAAATTTCCCCTTTACATAATATTAATTAAAATTTGACTAAATTATGAATTTCTTCATTTGTTCGTATTCTTTAGGAATTGTCTATATTATACATGTAGATTCTTAAAGTTTTCTTAAAAAAATACAAAATTTTAAATTTTTTGAAAAAAGAAAAAACAGAGTTGTTCTCCGGCTATTCATATATTCTTAAAAAAAAAGTCATTGATTCGTACATGATTTTTATGCTATAATAATTATATAATGACACTGCAAAGTGAGGATATGACATGATAAATTTTGAATTAAAAATTTTCTTAGGACTGTATGACAAGGCTGTTGAAGAAGCCATGAAAAAAACAGTACTCCCGAACGGCATACATGCGGAATTTCTTCTTTTAACAGAAAATAAGCTTCGAGTTCCGGACAATCTCACAACGGTTTTTATTACAGACAAAATGTCGCTGCTCCGTTCGGCACTGGCACTGCGGAAAAAGAATCTGCATATTGTTTACTGTGGTCATGCTTCTGATGCGGATAAATGTCTGAACCGTCTGGAAGCTCTCTGGCCTGCCGGAGAAAGCCCTGATATTGTTAAGAAACGTTTTCTGATTCTTGTAAAAAATCTCAGAAATGAATCTGACTGCTGGATGTGGAAGCAGACGTTTCTGACAATGCTGGACGAAACTTTTCCGTTTCCGGCGGCTTTATTTTCTTATGACTGGAAAGTTGTCCACATGAACAGAGAATTTGAAAAGATTTCCGGCAATCCAGCAGAAGTATTTGATTATCATGACTGGAAACAGAAAATGCTGCTACCTGTCAATCAGGACATAACTGCCGGAGAAGTACAGGAATATAAACTGGATAACAACGGCAAAACCAGATATTTTATCGTCCATGAACAGGCAATCCGTGACTGTTTTGAGAATATTTCCGGCTATCTTCTGACAATGCAGGATATTACCTATCAGAGAGCCTGTGAACATTTTGCGGCAGAATGCCCGTAATGTATCATGAACCGGAAAATAACAATACTGCATTCTGTTCTGTTTGCAGCAAGTATTCTGATACTGACTGCAAGCCTTGTTTTCTATCTGGCAAAATGGAACAGTCTGCCCTCTGAAATCGGAGTACATTTTGACTCGGACGGGCAGTTTGATGTCAATGCTTCAAAATTTTACGGATTTTATCCGCATATTGTCAGCGGCATTCTGACAGCAGGACTGGGATTTGCTGTTTCTCTGATTCAGAGGAAGAAAACAGGTTTGTCTATCAGCAGTCAGGGCGAATTGCATTTTAAAGCAGAATTTTGTCTTACACTGGACTGTCTTTCTGTGCTTCTGAATCTTTTCTTTGCGAACTGGTCACGCTGTGTTTCTTTTCAGATTCCTCTTAATCCAGAATTTATGGGAAATCTGGAGCTTGTCATGTTCGCTGTGATAATCATCGGCATTATTTCGGAAGTCATAACCTGTAAGAAATACAAGATACAGCAGGAAAACGCTGAAAATTCAGGAACAATGCACCGGCTGTGCCGTCTGATTCCATGGCTGCTGACAGTATTCGCTGTTTTGCTTCTGGCTTTCATATGGGAACGCCTTCCTGCTCAGGAAGAGTTCTATCAAAATCCGGATTATTACGGATTAGCATATTTTGCGAATTTTGAAACTTTTCTGGACAAGCATTTTCTGCTGATTCCGCATGTTCTGATTGTAATTCTGCTGACAGTTCTTGAAATCCTGTCTGTAAAAGCAGTAAAATGCAATCAGAATGCGCTGCTTTCCCTGACAGACAAACTGAAACTGATAAGCGGTATCTTTTTCTGCTGGTGGAATTTTCTGCTGATGCAGGAAATCAGAATCGGCATGTTTTCGACTGGTCTGTTCCTCGTCCTGTGTGCCGTCAGTTTTATGACATATTTCAGGAAAAAAAATTCTTAAATTTATGATACAAAAAATCACAGCAGAAATTTTCTCTGCTGTGATTTGCTGTTTATTCTTTTTCGTCCCAGAGTTTTTCAAATTCGTCCAGAATTTCACTGAACATTTCGACAGCACTGTCAAAAGCATCTGTCTTTGTCATATCCACTCCGGCAACTTTTAAAGATTCGACAGGATTTTTTTTCGAGCCGAGTTTCAGGAATGCAAAATAATCTTCCAGTGCGCCGGGTTCATGATTCCGGATTCGTTTCACGATATGACTTGCAGCAGTCAGACCAATGGCATATTTATAGACATAGAAATGATAGTAGAAATGCGGTACTCTTGCCCATTCCAGAGAAATTTCATCATCCAGAACAACTTCACTGCCGAAATATTTCTGATTCAGTTCATAATATTTTTTACGGAGCAGTTCTGCTGTCAGGATTTCGCCCTGTTCAGAAAGTGCATGGGTAATTTTCTCAAATTCTGCGAACATGATTTGTCTGTAGACAGTGCCTTTATACAGTTCCAGCAGATGATTCAGAACAGAAAGTTTTTCTTCTCTGCTTTGGGAATGTTCCAGACGATAGTAAGCAAGCACAAGTTCATTGACAGTAGACGGTACTTCTGCTACGAAGATAGTATAATCGGCATACTGGAGCGGATTATGCTTCCGGGTAAACCAGCTGTGCATAGAATGTCCGGATTCGTGTGCCAGTGTGGAAACGTCATCTTCTGTTCCCTGAAAATTCAGCAAAATGAACGGATTCGTTGTCGGACAGCCGCCTGAAAATGCACCGCCGACTTTGCCCTCGTTCGGGAATACGTCAACCCAGCCGTCAGCATAGCCCTGTTGCAGAACAGAAACATAGTCTTCACCAAATATTTTCACCGCAGAAAGCACTTCTTCCACAGCTTCCGGATAGGTGTATTCTTTCCGGAAATCCGGCAGCATGGGGAGATAAATATCATAAATATGCAGTTCTTTCAGTCCAAGCACTTTTTTCTTTAATCTGTAATATCTGAATAATACATCCAGATGCCCGGAAATGCTTTCGATAATATTATTATAAATTTCTGGTGTCACATGGTCAGCAAACAGCGACATCTGCAAAGCGGAATCAAAATTCCGGACTTTAGCAATGACTTTTTCTGCTTCGAGCTGACCGGCATAGAGGGCGGCAAACGTATTCTGATTTTTTTCATAGGCAGAATAGAGTGTTTTAAATGCCAGCTTTCTGACCAATCTGTCCGGTGAACGCAGAAAGACAGTATAATTCGTATCTGTCAGTTCGACAAATTCGCCGTCTTCATCCAGAATTGTTCCGAATTTCAAATCCGCAGAGGTGAACGTTTCATAAACATCAGAAGCAGTTTCCCGTTCTTTCTGGAATGCAGCAAGCAGTTTTTCTTCTGCTTTGGAGAGTGTGTGCGGCTGCCAGCGGTAAGCGTTTCTTAATGCAATTTCATATTCTTTCAGACCGTCATGTTCATTCAGAAACGTTTCCAGTCGTTCCGGGGCAAGGGTAAGCAAATCGGTATCGAAAAAAGCAGTCGATTCAGAATAGGCTGTCAGCAGGTTCTGTGCCTGTCCCATGAGTTTTTTTGCTTCCGGATTTGTAGTATCTTCGGAATATTTCAAATGTGCATAAGTGTAGACACGGTTGACTTGTTCGCCAATTTCGGTAATCTGGCGAACGGTCTGATACAGAGTCTCTGCTGTGTTGAGCATATTCTGTTCCAGTTCCGGAAACACGCTGAACGCATTTTCTGCTTTCTGATAGGCATTCTGCCAAGCCTGTACATCCGGGAAAATCGTGGATAAATCCCATTTATTCTTTTCTTCGATTTCATTTCTTTTCATATGCATGATTCCTTTCATAAGCAATATCTATTTTATAGTATAACAGATTCCGGAGAAAAATGCAAATATTTTATGCCAGCAGTATTTTTTTCAGGCTGATGAAATCGAAAATATTCGTAATTCCGTCCTGACTGACATCAGAAACAGCAAACTGTTCCTGTGAAAAAGTTTCCTTTGCTAACAGATATTTCTGCATGACAACAGCATCCAGCAGAGAAAGTGTGCCGTCAAGATTCACGTCACCGAGCAGAATTTCTGGTGTTTCTGCCGGTGTGATTTCGGCAAGACTGGGCTGACCGTCACCCCACCATGCCCAGACATTGCCTTCACGGTATTGGTTCACCCGTGCATCGCCTGTCCATGTAAAGACACTGTCATACAAATGTCCTTCTTCATAGTACCATCTGGCAAGGGCAATAATTTCATCAGGATAATTTTTATAATAGCCGTCATCTTCGCCGGTATAGGTTGCCCAGCCGGTATTGAAACCTTTCAGCGCACCTCTGACAACCTGATAGCCGGACAAGCCTTCTTCTGTCATGCCGACATGCACAAAATGCAGAATTTTCCGGATTCCCATATGGTCAGAAATAATTGCATCATAGAAATTGGACTCTGTCAGGGAATACTGATACATTTCGGGAACGTCTTCTTCCTTCATGAATTTCGGGTCAGCATCTGCAAAAGCCGTGACAGCAGTCTGTAATGTTCCGTAAGCATGGGCGGAACTGACTCCGAACCCTTCTGCCTGTGCGGTTTCGATATCTGCGCCGTCACCGTTTCCGCCGAGGGTAGATTCTCTTGTACCGATTCCCAGAAACAGTGCATAGACCATCTCACGGTTTGGCTGACCAAGACGGACAGAAATCAAATCCCAGTGTTCATCAATTTCTTTATAAAGTGCATATTTGACTTCCTGAACGCTCATAGCGTGATTGATAGCCCTGATTTCCTGTGTTGAGGCATCTGCGGGGGTATTCCGTTCGCCGTAATTGTAAGGATTTCCCACCCCTTCGGACTGTACATTTCTGGAAGCATCATGTACTGTTTCGCCGTCTGCAAAAACAGGCAGTGTCTGCACTGCAAACACTGCCCCGAGCAGAACAGCAGAAACTTGTGTCAACAGTGTTTTTCTGATGTTCATAAAAATCTCCTCTTATCTTATTATAATTATATGTGATAAATTCTGCTGCCGAGCAGACGTTTTTCAAATTCGTCATGCGGCAGCGGCTTGTCGAATAAAAAGCCCTGTGCCATATTGCAGTGAATATTCCGTAGAAATTCTGCCTGTTCTTTGGTTTCCACACCTTCGGAGATAATTTCCAGCTGTAAATCCTGCACCATATGCACAATATTCTGAATTACGATTCTGTCACTGGCAGAATCAGGCGTTGTCATGGCGATTTTATCGACAAAAGATTTATCCAGCTTGATAATATCCATATGAAATTCCCGGAGCATGTTCAGTGAAGAAAAACCCGTACCGAAGTCATCAATAGAAGTGCAGATACCATAATCACGCATTTTCTGTAAAAATGCAAGCATGGCATCCCGGTCTTTTGCACCGGACATTTCAGTCAGTTCAATTTCAATATAGCGGCTTTCAATGTCATATTTCTGCATAATGGCAAGAATTTCATCTGACAGGCGTTTATTTTTAAGATGCTGCTGTGAAAAGTTCACGGAAATTCTGACCGGCTCAATTCCTACATCCATCCAGCGGCGCAAATCATAGCAGACTTTTTCAAACACATAAAAATCAAGATTACAGACCGTCCCTTCCCGTTCCAGAACAGGAACGAACTCCATCGGCGGTACAATTTTTCCTTCATGAAACCATCTTGCCAGAGCTTCACAGCCGCATAATTTCTGTGTTTCCAGAGTCACTTTCGGCTGATAGTAGACAAGAAATTCGCCGTCAGTAAGAGCTTTTGGAAACACCTGAGAAATGCGTTTATCATGCATGATTTTTTCCATCATATAAGGCGCATACCAAAGTTTGTCCACACCTTTTCCGGAATGTTTGACTTCGTTCAGCGCAACAGTTGCCAAATCCATGGCGTTGTCGATATTATCCTGTCTGCAAATCTGATAAATGCCTATATTGGCAGTAATACGATAGGTTTTCTGCACATTTTCCACATAGACCGTAATCGGCACTTCCTGTAAAAATTTCAGCACCATTTCTGTGCGTTCTTTGCGGACAAGCAGAAAGAAATTATCACCGCCGGGACGGGAAAGTTTTTCGCCGGGAAGCAGAAAACCCTGTACTGTCCGGCAATATTTGACAAGAATTTCATCGCCTTTCAATTGTCCGGCAGCACGGTTGATATACTTGAAATTTTTCAGATTCATGAACAGCGCATTATAATTTTTCAACTCGCCTTTTTGTTCCAGTTCCTTCCCGTAAACAGCCATTCCACGGCTGTTCATGGCACTGGTGAGAAAATCGGAGATACTGACTTTGGAAAGCAGCTGTCCCATTCTGGCACGTCCGAAACGGACAAACAGGCATTCCAGAAAGAAATGAACCTCTTCTTTTTCCAAATCTGTCCAGTGATAATTTCTTTCCGGTGCAGTGCTTAAAATACAGATACCGGATTCCGGAGTAATAAATTTTACGCCCCAGATTTGATTGCAATCATAATCAGACTGATAAATTTCTGCATTAATATGTTTTCCCTGCGGTGCGAGAGAATTTGAAGGCGTATCCAGATGTACAGCAAGATAGCCAATATGCATTTCCTCTGCCAATGGTGCAATCCATCTGGAAATGATTTTATTCAATGCTTCGGCTGATTTGCAATGCTGATTAATTGCATGAAAGAACTGAAAATACGCTTCACTACAGATACGCTTTTTTTCAGGCTTATCATAATCTTTCTCACTCAAGGCTATCATCCCCACACTTTCTGCACATGGTCATAAAAAATTCATAATTACTGTTTTTACTATTTTAGCATATATTTATCAATCTGTCAAGCAGATTTCCGGAAAATATTTTTGGAAACCCTCTTGACAAATCCGGAAATGTGTAGTATAATAATATTATCTTACAAATGCAGTGAAGGGAACAAAGTTTCAGATGTTCTGTTTACAGAGAACTGCCGGACGGTGCGAGGCAGCAGCAGTACTGAAACATAACTCCTCCCTGAGCAGGTACGCTGAATTTCAGTAAGCGTTTCCGGTTGCTCCCGTTACAGAGCTATGTATTTGATTTTTTCAGATACAGATAAGTGGATATGATTTTTCATATCAAAAAGAGTGGTACCACGGAGTGACCCTTCGTCTCTTTTATGTCACAGGCTGACATGAAAGAGTTTTTTTATATTTATTTTTCAGAAAGGCGGATTTTAAAATCATGAAAAACTATCAGAAATACACAAGACAGTACTTCCCTGTCCAGAATGCTCCTATGAGATGGACAAAAAAAGAGTATATTGACAAAGCTCCGGCATGGTGCAGCGTTGACCTGCGTGACGGCAATCAGGCATTAATCATTCCCATGAGTCTGGAAGAAAAACTTGAATTTTTCAAATTACTGGTAAAAATCGGCTTTAAAGAAATCGAAGTCGGCTTTCCGGCAGCTTCTGAAACAGAATATGAATTCTGCCGTGCTTTGATTGAACAGGATTTAATTCCGGACGATGTCACAATTCAGGTGCTGACACAGTCCCGTGAACATATTATCGCAAAAACTTATGAAGCACTGAAAGGCTGCAAACATGCGATTGTACACCTGTATAATTCGACTTCTGTCGCACAGCGTGAACAGGTATTCCGGAAAAGCAAGCAGGAAATTATTGATATTGCCGTATTTGGTGCAAAACTCTGCAAGGAATACAGAGAAAAAACCCCCGGCAACTTCCAGTTTGAATACTCTCCGGAAAGCTTTACCGGCACAGAGCCCGAATTTGCTGCCGAAATCTGCAATGCTGTCATTGACATCTGGCAGCCGTCCGAAAATGATAAAGTCATCATCAATCTGCCTGTCACTGTTTCGCATTCCATGCCGCATATCTATGCGAATCAGGTTGAATACATGAATGACCATCTCAAGAACAGGGAAAATCTGATTATTTCTCTGCATCCGCACAATGACCGTGGCTGTGCTGTGGCAGATACTGAACTCGGACTGCTGGCAGGCGGTGACC
The DNA here is from genome assembly GCA_002449575.1 of Ruminococcus sp. UBA7014. Lineage (GTDB taxonomy): Bacteria > Bacillota > Clostridia > Oscillospirales > Ruminococcaceae > UBA3855. The sequence goes on along the minus strand of DJXC01000019.1, from coordinate 10,365 downwards.
GTGTGGAGGGTACACTGTTCGGCAACGGTGAAAGAACCGGCAATGTGGATATTGTCACACTTGGCATGAACATGTTTTCTCAGGGAGTTGACCCGGAACTGGATTTTTCCAACATGCCCGAACTTACTGCACTTTATGAACGTGTTACCAGAATGCAGGTCTATGACCGTCAGCCTTACAGCGGAAAGCTGGTATTCGCAGCATTCAGCGGTTCTCATCAGGATGCCATTGCAAAAGGGATGAAATTCCGTGAAGAACATGACCCCAATCACTGGAATGTCCCGTATCTGCCCATTGACCCGACAGATGTCGGCAGAGTTTACGAAGCAGATGTTATCAGAATCAACAGTCAGTCCGGCAAGGGCGGTATCGGCTATCTGATGGAAACACAGTTCGGTCTTGATTTGCCTAAGACCATGCGTGAAGAATTTGGCTATCTGGTGAAAGGCATTTCCGACCACGCTCACAAAGAACTGCTTCCGGAAGAAGTGCATGAAATTTTCCTGAACACTTATGCAAATATCAAAAAGCCGCTGGAATATCAGGAAATTCACTATGTCCAGAAGAAAAACGACCAGACTTTCATTCAGGCATCTCTGACACTCACACAGGACGGCGAACCCTATACGATTAAATCTGACGGCGCAAACGGCAGACTGGATGCTGTCAGCAATGCTTTGAAAGCTTTCACCGGAGTCAACTTTACAGTACAGACTTACAATGAACATGCACTGACTGCTACTTCCCAGTCCGAAGCCGCTGCTTATGTTTCCATTCAGGCAGAAGGTAAAATTTACTGGGGTGTCGGCATCAAGAAAGATATTTCCGAAGCTTCTGTTGCTGCCCTGTTCAGCGCACTTAACCGCTATCTGACCGAAAAAAAATAATCAGAAAGGCAGCTGTAAAAACATGATAACAAGCATCGACCTGCAAGGCACATGGCAGTTTTTCGCTGATGAAGATATGCAATATTCCCGTCCGCCGGAAGTGTTTGCTGATACCGTACAGCTCCCCGGCACAACTGCGACAAATCAGAAAGGCAGCTATGATACAGAACGGGAAACCGGCTGCCTGACAGAACTTTACCCTTATTCCGGAAATGCGTGGTTTCAGAAAGAAATCACGCTTCCGGAAGGCTGGGCAACTGACCAGATTGCAATGGGAGAATTATTTCTCGAGCGCACCAGAATTACAAAAGTCTGGATAAACGGGGAATACCTCGGCACAGAAAACAGCCTGTGTACTCCACATCATTATGATATTTCTTCTTATATCGGCAAAACGCTGAAAATTACAGTCTGTGTCAATAATACAGACTATCCGACAAAGGGTGGTCATATGACTTCTCCGGATACGCAGACCAACTGGAACGGCATTACCGGAGAAATTTCTGTCCGGTTATGGCGGAAGAATCATATCTCCAGAATCAAGGCTGTTCCGGATTTACAGAAACGGCAGGTTGTCTTTGACCTGTTCACAAAAGACAATTTCAGCCGTGTGCAGGTACAGGGTGAATGGTTTGACATGCACGGAAAAGTGATGAATATCATTCCGCAGATGCTCGAAGTTTCTCCGCTGAAAAACGACTGCTGTCAGGCGGTGTTGCCATTAAGCGATAATGCCCCCTTATGGGACGAATATCATCCTGTACTGTGCAGATTATATTTCGCTCCGGATTCGCCTTACAGTCTGGATGACAAAACAGAAGTCTGTTTCGGTCTGACAGATTTCAGGGCGGACGGACTGCAATTTACCAGTCACGGCAGACCCGTCTTTTTAAGAGGCAAGCATGATGGTCTGATTTTCCCTCTGACCGGATATGCGCCGACGACTGTCGAAGAATGGCTGAAAGTTCTGCAAATCTCGAAATCTTACGGAATCAATCACTACAGATTCCATACCTGTTGTCCGCCGGATGCCGCTTTCACGGCGGCTGACCTGCTTGGTATGTATTTTGAGCCGGAAATTCCTTTCTGGGGAACGCTGCAAGCCCCCGGTGAAGACGGCTTCAACGAAGCAGAACAGAATTATCTTATCTCCGAAGGCAGAAAAATTCTGGAAACATTCGGAAATCATCCGTCATTCTGTATGTTTTCGCTTGGTAATGAATTATGGGGCAATCCTCGCAGAATGGGCGAAATTATCGCCGGTTACAAGAAATTTGAAAAAAGAATCCTGTTTACACAAGGAAGCAATAATTTCCAGCATTTTCCGAACATTCAGCCGGAAGACGATTTTTTTGTCGGTGTCCGGCTGAGTCATGACAGATTAATCCGTGGTTCTTACGGTTCGTGTGATATGCCTTACGGACATGTACAGGCGGAACGTCCCTCAACAATGCATCATTATGACAATATCATTTTTCCGGAAGCTCTTTCATCTGCTGATGCCGCAGATGTGCCGAAAGAAATTGAAATCCAGTACGGTACAGGTGTAAAAAAAGTACAGGTCAGTGCTGCTGCTGACGGTCTGATTCCGGATAAGCCTGTTATCACACACGAAATCGGTCAATACTGTACTTACCCGAATTTTGAGGAAATTCCGAAATATACTGGTGTTCTGCAAGCCCGGAATTATGAAATTTTCCGGGAACGACTCGAAAAAGCAGGAATGGCAGATTTGGCAAAAGATTTCTTCACCTGTTCCGGACAACTGGCAGTCCAGTGCTATAAAGAAGAGCTGGAATCTGCATTCCGGTCAAAATACATTTCCGGATTTCAGATTCTGGATATTCAGGATTTCACCGGACAGGGTACGGCAACTGTCGGCATTCTGGATGCCTTCATGGACAGCAAAATGCTGATTTCTAAAAAAGAATGGCGGGGGTTCTGTTCTGATTCTGTCATTCTGGGGCAGTTTCCGGATTATGTCCTGACGGACAGACTGCACATGAACGTGTCACTCCGGCATCATTCTCCTGTTCCGGTCACAGAACCGCTCCAGTATGTTGTCCGGATTGGCAATACTATCATCAAAGAAGGCGAAATTCCGGTAAATATTCAGGGACAGGGACTGTTCAGCTTAGGTGAAATTTCGCTGAATCTGAAACCGGCATCGCATGTGCATAAAATCAAAGTGACCCTGAGTCTTCCGCATACAGAAAACTGTTACTGGCTGTGGCAGTTTCCGGCAAAGCCTATGCCGGAACTGGAAAGTTCCGAAACGCTCTGTATCACTTCCAACAAGACGGAAATGCTGTTTATGCTGAAACAGGGGAAGCAGGTATTATATTTTCCGAATCATCTGCGGAAGAAAATTGAAGGGTTTTACTGTGCGGATTTCTGGTGTTATCCGATGTTCCGGGATATTTCCCTGAGCATGGGCAAAACACCGCCTGTCGGAACACTGGGACTGAACATTCACAAGCATCATCAAGCACTTGGAGAATTTCGCTGTGAAAGATGGTCAACACCGCCGTGGTATGAGATTGTTACTCATGCAGACTGTGCCATTCTGGATGGGCTAAAACTGCATCCGATTGTACAAATGATTGATAATTTTGACCGAAATCACAAGCTGGGAATTTTGTTTGAATGCAATGTCGGAGAAGGGAAACTGCTCGTCTGCACATCCCGTCTTGCCGAAATTTCTGACAGACCGGAAACAGCGCAGTTTGCCCGGAGTTTGATTGATTATGCTTCTTCTGAAGCATTTTTCCCGAAAGAAACACTCACATTCCAGCAGATAGAAGAAATTCTGTAAAACAGCAGTAACGTAAAATAGCCATTGTGCAGGGTATGCAGGGTTTACTATCCCTTCGCACGAAAAAATAGATTTTTAAAAATATATAAAGGGTACTGTATGACCCTGCAAACCCTTCATATTTTCAAAATGATAATATCAGAATTTAAAGTGAGGGAGAAATTTTGTGGAACTTTTCAATCCGACATAAGGCATCTGAAAAATTTTATCGATATCGTGGCAAGGCACTGCGGCTGACAATGCATGCTCTGCTGCATTTTCGTCTGTTGTTCCGGTGGACGATATTATCGCTGATTCTGGGGAGTGTTCTGGGCGTTATCGGTACAGAATTTGTCAACTGTATCAGTTTCAGTACGAATTTCCGGAATACGCATCTCTGGTGTTATGCACTTCTGCCAGTGGGCGGCGTACTGATTGTATTTCTTTACCGGGTAACGCATGACAAGCATGATAAAGGTACGAATATGATTCTTGCTTCTCTGCGTTCAGAAGCCCAGATTCCGGTACAGACTGCACCGCTGATATTTATTTCAACAATCATCACACATTTTGTCGGCGGCAGTGCCGGACGTGAAGGAGCGGCATTACAGCTTGGCGGCGGACTGGCGAACATGTTCGGAAATCTTCTGCACATGCGTGAAAAAGATAAGCATATTCTTATCATGAGCGGCATGAGTGCAGCATTTTCGGCGATATTCCGGACACCAGTCGGAGCGGCAATATTTGCAATGGAAGTGGGCTGTGTCGGAACAATGCAGTATGCCGCACTTGTTCCCTGTGTGATTTCTTCACTGACAGCTTCTTATATTGCCGGGAAACTGGGACTTCCTCTGGAACGTTACGAAGTTTACCCTGTACCGGAACTTGCGCCGGCAACGGCAGTACAGACGATTCTGCTCGGCATCTGCTGTTCTGCGCTGAGTATTATTTTCTGTGTCATTCTGCACAGAACAGAACATTACATGAAAAAACATCTTAAAAATCCATATATCAGAATTCTGGCAGCAAGTGCGACACTGCTCCTGATGGGAACACTGTTCCGGACAACAGATTTTTACGGAACGGGTGGTGCAGTGATTGCGAGAGCCGTTCACGGTGAGGCGGTCTGGTATGCATTTCTTTTAAAGATGCTGTTTACTGCGGTAACGCTTGGCGGTGGATTCAAGGGCGGAGAAATTGTGCCGTCATTCTTTGTGGGAGCAACATTCGGCTGTGTATTCGGACAGATAACGGGCTTGTCTCCTGCCTTATGTGCAGCAGTCGGCATGATGGCTCTGTTCTGTGGTGTCACGAACTGTCCGCTTGCTTCGCTGTTTATTTCGGCGGAATTATTTGGGCAGAGCTGTGTGCCTTACTGTCTTCTGGTGATTGCAGTCAGTTATTTGTTATCCGGCTATTACGGATTATATAAAGAACAGAGATTTTATTATTCCAAATTTACAGATGAACATATTTCTCATAAAACGAGAAAGTGAGGGTAGTAATGGAAGAAATCAAGGGTGTTATTTTCGATATGGATGGTCTGATGCTGGATACAGAGAAACTGCTTGCAAGATACTGGATACAGGCGGCACAGGAAGCCGGTTTTCCGATGACACTGGAACATGTTCTTGGTATCCGGAGCTTATCGGCAGTCTATGCCAGACCAAAATTGCAGGGAATTTTCGGGCAGGCGTTTGATTATGAAAAAATCCGTGCCAGAAGACGGGAACTGACAGCGGAACATTTACAGAAATATGGAATTGAGAAAAAGCCGGGACTGGACGAACTGTTAGCCTATCTGCATGAACAACAGTACAGAATTGCGGTTGCTACAGCAACCGACCGGGAACGGACAGACAGTTATCTGAAACAAGTACAGGTCTATGATTTTTTTGATACATTTGTCTGCGGTGATATGGTGACAACCGGAAAGCCTGACCCGGAAATTTACCTGAAATCCAGTGCTGCACTTGGTCTGAAACCGGAACAGTGCCTTGCACTGGAAGATTCCCCGAACGGAATCCTTTCCGCCTATCGTGCCGGATGTAAAGCCGTGATGATTCCTGACCTTTCTCAGCCGGATGAAGAGCTGAAAAAATATCTGTCTGCCTGTGTGCCTTCTCTTGTGGATATTATCACATTACTGAAAGGAGTTTCTGAACATGACAAATCAATTCAATCAGTTTGATATTCCCGGTGTGTATTATTTTGAAGCGAAAAACTATTTTACCGGAAGCCGAAAACAGATGAATTTCAAGATAGTTTCGGACGGTTCAGAAATGACTGTTACCACATGGCAGGGCTTTATTTGTTCTGACCTTGCCGAACCGGAAGAAACCGGACAGTTCCCTGTCACAGAAGAAGGTCACAAAGCGATGCTGGACTGGCTGGAAACAATCTGGCAGAAGCAGAAACAAGACTGAAACAAAAATGTCTGCCTTTTTACAAGACAGACATTTTTTTATTTCTCATATTCTGTTAATCAGTCACTGCTAACTGCTCCAGAGACCTGCCGTTACGATATTCCCGAAGATAGATTTCTGTGCATTTACGGTATTTTGCAAATGTTTTCCGTGCTGCTTTCTGATTATGATACACTTTCCAGTAACCTGTCATACAGCAGGTTTCTTTCCGGATAAAACCACTGACATCTTCCGGCGGATAACCCAGAAACAAACCGATTTCATGCGGAAAATCTTCTGCTGACCGCAGACGGGAAATCAGCTGTGCAAGACAATGATTCTGATTCAGATTTTCATAGCCCTGTTCTTTCAGAATCCGACAGACTTCACAGCAGTCAAAATCCTGTTTCAGCCGTTCCGGACGGTAGACGTAAATCAAAGCACGCTGATTCTGATATTTCAATGGCAGAACACGCAGCCCCTTGCGTTTCAGAATTTGATTCAGATGCCGGATTTCACTGTATAATTCTTCTTTACTGCCGAAATGACTCCCGAACAGGTTTCCGGTTTTCAGTCCGGCAAGTGTCGGCGAACAGTGCCGGATAAATGCTTCTTCTGACATGGCATTCACGCAGAAACAGCAGTGTGTTCCTGTAGAATACTTTTCAGTGCAGAAGCCGAACTGGTATGGGAACGCACAATGACTGTTTTTTTATCAGTTGCATTCAGGGCGAGTTTAATCATTTTATGGGAGGCTGTTCCGGTAAACAGCACCAGTAAATCCGGCGAACCGATTTTGTCTTTCAGTCCGTCATGCATCTGGGTGAATACCTTTGCACGACATTTGTATGATTTGCAAATATCTTTATACTGGCGGGTCATGCAGTCATTTCCGCCAACAATGACAATACTCATATTGATAGAAATCCTTTCTTTTCAGTGATTTTTTATTATATTTATTATACACAGAAAAGAAAGATTCTTCTACTCCAAAGAAGATAAAAAATAATCCAAAAAGACATTTTTCAGCAAAAGCTGATTTCAGGCAGAAACATCTTTTTTTTAAAAAAAATCAGTAAAAAAGCAGATTATCTTTCCAAACGGACACTTTCAATCGGCAGATTTTTCTGATTCCGGAAGTCTCTGGGGGTCATCCCCATAACCTCCCGGAACGCTTTTGAAAATTTACTGCCGTTATCATAGCCACATTCTCCGGCAATATCCAGAATTGTCCGGTCAGTTTCCTGCAACAGCCGTGCAGCAGAAAGCATTTTCTGCGTTCTGACATAGGCATAGACAGAATTTCCGTACACATTCCGGAAACTCTTTTTGAGCTGTGTGGGTGAAACCTGAAATTTCTGAGACAGTTCTTCAATCGTAAAATGCCGGCTCATATTTGCACATACATAGGAACATACTGCTTTTGCCAGTCTGACCTGTGACGGCGGACAGCTATGCTGTTCTGTCTGTGAAATCTGTGTATCCAGACTGCTCAGAAACAATAATAATTCCAGTACTTTGATTTTGAAATATCCTGTCCGGATGCTTTCCGGAACAGTGTAGAGTTCTGAAAAAATATGTTCCAGACTTTCTGTTGAGCGGATAATAAAACAAGGCTGCTGCAAACAGAATTTTTTCATGAGCATACTGGGACGGACATTGACATCGTCCAGAAAACAGGACAGGCATTCCGGAGCTTTCTCTGTATCTATCTGAATGGAAATGCCGTGATAATGCTTTGTCGGAAAGAATGCTTCTGTCGTTGTTTCTCCGCTTCGGCTGACGGACAGGTCTCCTGATGCCAGATAATAATATTGCTTTCCCATCTGATATTCATAGCGACCTTCCCGGCAGTGATGAATCTCCAGAATTTGTTTTTCTTCCTGTGCGGGATATTCATATCTTAGCATATGTATATCCTGATAAATCAGCTTGATGCCGGGGAAAACCTGATATTCTGTCAGAATCATGTCTCCGGTATCATTGGACGCCTGATAAATGATATGATTTTTTTCGGGCATATTCTGTGCCATGATGAAACCTCACTTTCATAATAACAGTCAGTTTTTCGCATTCTGAAAAAGTTGCGGAAAGCTGTTTACAATTTGTTATTTTTGTGTTATAATTAAGATTACAATATTTTTCCGCTTGCTCAGAAAGGATGAAGAAATATGGCAAATTCCAGAAAAAATCACCGCAAGCCACGTTATGACCGTCTGTTTGGCGCAGCAGTTTTGCTGCTGGGTTTGATTCTGCTGATTTCCGGTATTTTCCGCTATGTAAAAAAATCAAAAGCAAATGAAGATACACAGGAAAATATTGTCGAAAACATCACCATCACCAATGAAACAATCAGTGCCGAAGCTGAAAAAAATTATCCGAAAGTTTCTGTAGAAACTTCTAAAATTCATTCCGGACATCTGATACTTGTGAACGAGGCATTTCCCTGCCGGATAGATGCTGAAGCAGTCGCTGCCGGAAATTCTTCTGAAATGCAGTTTGTGACAATCAAGAGTATTCTTGACAAGAAAAACGCTGCTGTCAAGCCTTATACTGCTGCTGACTGGGAAGTCGGTCTGGATAAGGTCGCTGCACTTGCCATGGACAGCTGGTTTGAAGCATTCTGCCAGACAACCGGAAACCACGATTTGCGGATGATTGGCGGCTATCATCCGGAAGCTGCTGACCCGGACTTTCAGACAGGCAGAACCCTCACAGTCGGCATTTTTCCGGAAACCGGAAGTTCCTATGCTTACAAGCCGGAAGGCGAATATGCATGGCTTGCCGAACATGCTGCTGAATATGGCTTTATTCTGCGCTATCCGGAAGGAAAAGACGAATATTTTGACAAGACTATCACTGACCGCCGGACAGCAACATTCCGCTATGTCGGCATTGCAGCGGCGGCATACATGGCAAAACGGAATATCTGTCTGGAAGAATTTCTACAGGAAGTCCGGCAGTATTCTATTAGTAATATGTTAGTTATTACCAGCAATGAAAAATCTTATGGAGTATATTATGTTCCGGCGGATATGAGCAGCGAAACGACTTCTTTTCCTGTTCCCTCGAACCAGAGTTCCTATGATATTTCCGGCAATAACATGGACGGCTTTATCGTGACAGTTTATCAGTAAAAATTTATTTTTAAGGAGCGTGATATCAATGAGCATTTTTGACTTTTTTAAAACCAAAACAGATTTTGAAATTCAAGATGGTGTATTAAAAAAATATCATGGCAGCGGCAAAAACGTGACAATTCCAGACGGTGTGACAACAATTGGGAAATCGGCTTTTCAGGCTTGCAACAGTCTAATCTCTGTTACTATTCCAAGCAGTGTGACAACAATCGAGCAAGGAGCTTTTCTTGGTTGTCTAAACCTGACCTCTGTCAATATTCTGGACAGTGTCACAACAATTGGAAAATTTGCTTTTGATGGCTGTTGGAAACTGAAAGAAGTAAGCCTTTCCAGAAAGACAAAAATCATTACAAATGATATTCATAATAATACATTCGACATCAATACAAAAATCATTTACAGAGAAGAAAGGAAGCCACAAACTGAAAAGCAAACACCTATACAAAAAACTCAAAACACAAAATTTGTCATTGAAAATCATGTTTTGCTGAAATATCAAGGCAATGACAGCAGCGTCACAATTCCAAACAGCGTGACTACAATTGGGGAAAGAGCTTTTTATCACTGTCAAAGCTTGATTTCTGTTAAGATTTCAGATAGTGTAACCAAAATCGAAAACAGTGCTTTTTCCTTTTGTGAAAATCTGACCTCTGTCAACATCCCTAGCAGTATGACAACAATCGGTGAATTGGCTTTTTTCCACTGCAAAAGCTTAAACTCTGTCACCATTCCGAACAGCGTAAATAAAATCGGACAATATGCTTTTGACAGTAACACTAAAATTATCAGAGAAGAAAAAAAGCCACAAACCAAAACAAGCCCCCCTGCACAAAAAGTTGAAAAAGTAGAATTTATCATTAAAAATAATATTTTGCTGAAATATCAAGGCAATGAGCGCAAAGTCATCATTCCGGACAGCGTGACCGAAATCGCCGCAAATGCTTTCTCTGAATGTCCCGGCGTAACAGAAATTTCTCTCATCATGGGTGTGAAATTCAGAGGGAACAGTTTTCCGCCGGATGCGGAAATTATCTTTCGTCAGCCGGAACAGAAAAAACATACCAGAAAAACCGTTCTGACGTTTGCACCGCTTACGGAAAGCGAAATCAACGCCCTGCCGGAAACGCCCTCTGTTCCGG
>DJXC01000239.1 GCA_002449575.1 Ruminococcus sp. UBA7014 | reverse complement strand
CAGGCGCATGACAAATATCATTATAGGCGGTCATGACACTGTGCGCACCGCCATTGACTACTGGTTTCTTAAATGCCTGATAATAATGTTCATGTTTTAATCTGGGATTCAGATTGGCATTGTCAAAAGCACGTTCCTGTTCATGATTGTTTGCACAGAAATGTTTCAGAGTCGGGATAGTTGCCCAGATTTTTTCGTCATTGCCTTTGAGTCCTTTTGTATACATAGCCGCCATTTCTCCGGTTAAGAAGGGGTCTTCGCCGTAGCATTCTTCAGTACGTCCCCAGCGAGGGTCACGGGACAAATCGACAGTAGGTCCCCAGACCATCAGACCGCCTTTTTTATCGCCCTGATTGTAATAGGCTCTTGCTTCACGGGCGGCAGTTCTGCCGATTTCGAGCATCATATCTTTATCGAAACTCGCCGCCATGCCGATTGGCTGAGGAAAAACAGTCGAAGGTCTTTCCGGTTCACGGTTGACAAGCCCTCTGGCGACTTCATGACCGACAAACCATTCCGGAATATGAAGTCTTTTAATCGGGAGCTGATGCGTTGACAGAAAATAAATTTTTTCTTCAAGCGTCAGCCGGTTCAGTAAATCCTGCACACGGTCTTTCACGGGTAATTCTTCATTGAGATAATCAAACATAATCGCTGTCCTTTCTTAATTCTCTCTGTTCAAGCAGAGTATTATTTCTGGGGTCGCCATAATCCAAATCACGCAGTATTTTTATAGTTTCCAGATTCATGAATAATTGGTTCTGTAATTTGGCATTGGCGCAGAAATCTTCAAGCGTATCGAATTCCTGTGTATCCAGATAAATTTTCGTATCGAAAAAGCCGTTCTGACTGGTATAATCCGAACTGATGCCGAGCGGATAAACCTGATTTTCATATTCGATTTCAAAGCTTGCTTCCGGGGCATCAATTTTCAGGCATTCCCGGAAGAAATCAATCATATCTGCCGGACGGCATACTAAAGGCGCAAAAGATTTCTTTTTGAAGATTTCAAATAATTTCATAACATGTATTCTCCTATTCAAATACGAATGCGGACTTTCTGCCAAGCCATACACCTAGCAGACAGCATATCACGCTGAGAATCATATACAGACTGCCTGTCAGGAAAGATTTGTTTTCTAAAAGCTGATAGGCTTCCAGCGAAAAAGTAGAGAATGTCGTGAATCCTCCGCAGACTCCTGTTTTCAGGAACAGAATCAGATTCTCCGGAAGTGAATGCTTCTCCGATATGCCGGCTATCAGACCAATCAGAAATGCCCCCAGAATATTCGTGATAAAAGTCAGAAACGGAAATTCTGATTTCAAGGGAAGTATGCTAATCGCATAACGGCTGACTGCGCCGACTGCTCCGCCCAGTGCTACAAAGAAGAATCTTATCATTTCAGAATTGCCTGTACTTCCGGAAACAGTGATAAACTCCGTTTCAGAATGCCGTGACAATGTGCAATCGCTGTTCCGTAGTTCGTCATGGGAATGCCCTGTTCTGTAGCGGTACTCTGCCGGAACTGAACGGCTTTCGGCGGAAGCATACAAGCACCACAGTGAACAACAAGTGCATAATCCTGTAAATCTTTCGGGAATTCCGTTCCGGAAGTCCATGAGAATTCCGGCTGACATCCGGCATGTTCAGCAATCCATTTCGGGAGTTTGACTGTTCCGATATCATTGCATTGTCTGTGATGCGTACAGCCTTCGGAAATCAGAACTTTATCACCGGTTTTAAGCGTATCGAGTGCCGATGCGCCACGGACAACTAATTCCAAATCGCCTTTATATCTGGCAAATAAGATAGAAAACGAAGTCAGCGGAATTTCTTCCGGCACTATCTTTGAAACCTTTCCGAATGCCTGACTGTCTGTAATCACCATACGGGGAGAGGTAATTTTCAGTACTTCCGGCAGTTCCTCCGGCTGACAGCAGACCGGAATTGCACTTTCTTCCAGAGTTGCCCTGATAATCTGCTGCTGTGGCAGAATCAGCCGTCCTTTTGGTGCAGATTCATCAATCGGAATGACCAGAATTATTATATCATTTTTCTGAATCAAATCCGAAATCAGAGGTTTAGCATTCATCTGCGGACAGACCTGCTTTGCAATCAGCTCTTTTAGTTCCTGAATATTTTCGCCTGTTTTTGCACTGATGCAGATTTCCGAAGTCGATTTCATTTCCGGCTTGTTTAAATCAGATTTATTATAAGCGATAATATAAGGCAGTTTCCGTTTTTGAAATTCCTGAATTAAATTTTCATCCAGTTCAGATTTTCCCTGTGTGCTGTCAATTACCAGAATTGCAATATCAGTTTTTTCAAGAACTTGCAGAGATTTTTCAACTCTCAGTTTTCCGAGTTCTCCGGAATCATCCAGTCCGGCAGTATCAACAATCATTACCGCACCCAGCGGCAGGAGTTCCATCGCTTTATAAACCGGGTCAGTTGTCGTGCCTTTCACATCTGATACAACAGATAACTGCTGACTGGTGACAGCGTTGACAACACTGGATTTTCCGGCATTTCTTTTTCCGAAAAAAGCTATCTGCATTCTTTCTCCGGAAGGAGTCGCATTCATACTCATGCTAAAAATCACTTCTTTCTGAAATCTTAAAAATAGATTTATTTAGATTATAACATATTTGTCACCGGATTGCAATATGATTTTTCCAAAAAAAGCTTGACAAGCCCAGTTTTTTATGTTATAATAAGCCTGTAAATTGTATTGTATCCCTGCTTGACGGGGAATAATAACAAGGAGGAAACTATCATGAACAAAACAAACACAAAAAATCTGGTTATCATGGGCTTGCTGACGGCGATTCTGTTGATTTTCTCGCTTACGCCGATTGGCACAATTCCAATCAATCCGGTGCTGCACATCACGCTCAACACAATCCCGATTGCCATTGCTGCGGTTGCGCTTGGCTGGAAAGGCAGTCTCATTATGGGGACACTTTTCGGATTGATGAGTTTTATGCAGGCGGCTGGTGTGATTATGCCTAGTCAGATGGGAACGGCTTTATTCGCCGTAAGTCCGGCTCTGACATTTGTACAGTGTGTCATTCCCCGTGCGCTTGACGGTCTGCTGACAGGGCTGATTTATCAGGGCATTTCTAAATTTTTGAATCAGGGTGTAACTTGCTTTATTGCCGGTTTCTGTTCCGCATTTCTGAATACACTCTTTTTCATGTC
>DJXC01000218.1 GCA_002449575.1 Ruminococcus sp. UBA7014 | reverse complement strand
ACAGGCGGGGGAGGATGTCACTTGAAAATTGTGCTGACGGCGGTGTGGCAATGTACGGCATCACTAGCGAGGAAAATATCGCTTTTACACTGGTCGGAGGTAATGCTGATAAAAATTCTGATGAACATGAAGTTCTGAAAGAACGCTATGAAAAATTAAAATTATAATCTGGAAAGAAACAAACCCCGGAGCAGTTTCCGGGGTCTGTTCTATATCAGACAAGAAAATATTAAAAACGTCAAGGTTCTAAATCAAATAACTGATGATAGAAGTTTGCATAATCTGTTCTGTCTTCTTTGGTGAATGCAATCGCAGAAGAAGGATGCAGATTCATTTTTCCGGTCAGCAGATACTGAATATCATAGCCCCATTTCAGACCTTCTTCTGTTCTGAGTTTCAGAGTATAATCCTGATAGAATTTCAGAATCGGTGTGAGATTATATTTCGGATTTTTCAGGAAGCCGAGCAGCAGTTCCATAGCACAGTTGCCAGCACCTCTGCCCATGCTGCCAACAGTCGCATCAAGGAAGCTTGCACCCATCGAACAACTTTCTACCGTATTGGCAAAAGCCATCTGCTGATTGTTATGTGCATGAATGCCCACCTGTTTTCCGGCAGGTTCCATTACTTCCAGATACATTTTTGTTAATTCCTGAATCTGTTCCGGAAACAGTGCGCCGTAGCTGTCCACAATATAAACAGCTTTAATAGGTGTCTGGGCAAGCAGTCGGAGAGCTTCTTCAATATCTTCTGTTCTTGCTTTGGAAATTGCCATAATATTGCATGTCGTTTCATAACCGAGACTTGCAGCATATTCAATCATTTCGATAGCGGCAGGCATTGTATGAATATAAGTTGCCACACGAACCATGTCAATGACACTCTCTTCTTTCGGAAGCAGGTCTCTTTGCAGATTCGTTCTGCCAACATCTGCCATCACAGAAAGTTTCAGGTCAGTATCATTATTGCCGACAATACGGCGCAGATGTTCTTCCTTGCAGAATTTCCAGTCGCCGAAATCTTCTGTCTTGAAAACATCGGTATCAGCAAGATAACCCATTTCCATATAATCTACACCAGCACGGAGATTAGCCAGATAGAGAGCTTTTACAAAATCATCTGTAAAGAAAAAATTATTAACAAGTCCGCCGTCACGGATAGTTGCATCAAAGACCTTAATATCAGGTCTGTAAGTCATTAAATTACCTTTGCGTTCCATGTTGATTCCTCCAGTTAAATGTTTTATCGATTTAAAGCGTTTAAGCTTTAAATCACTATAGTCAATCATAGCACTTTTCAGGAGAAAAATCAAGTGTTTTTGAAAAATTTTTTATTTTTGTGAAAAAATAACAAAAGCAGCCCGCTTTTAAGGGCTGTTTTTGTTTTATTCAATGCCGAATATCATAGAAATGATGACAGTAAACAGAAAAGAAAAAAATATATTTCCGGCAAACAACAGGTAATATTTCAGAATATTCCAGCCTTTGTGATTTTTTCGGGAATCAGCTTCATCTGGTTTTGTGGCAGCAAGCAGGATGGGTGCACCTGTAAAGATACACAATGCAATCAGAAATGGAAACAGTGCCGGCATGGAATGAGAATCTTTAAAAATGAGGATAAGCCAGATAAAAATAGAAAGATATAAAGCAATATGACAGCATATGAATTTTGTTTTCCACTGCTGAAAAGCATATTCATCTGTTCTGCCAGCAGGAGGATAATAGGGTGACTGTTGCCCGGCATTGAGATTTTGCTTCTGGTATGGCTGAAGCGGCATATCATTCCGTGTAACAAATTCCGGCGGAATTTTTTGCTCTGCATACTGTTGCAGAGGAATATTCTGCTGATTCTGTGGCTGCTCTATCATAATGTCACTGTCGCAGAACTCACAGTGTGCAACTTTAGTACTGTTTGTAATGCTGAGGATTGCACCGCAGTGAGGACACTGAAGGGATTGCAGAGTCATAATTTTCTCCTTTAGGACTTACCAGACATGATAATTCTGATTTACAAAATAGACAAGCTGAGAAAGGCGCAAATCTTCGATTTTGATATTGCTGTCCTGCATTGCTCGTGACATGGTCTCAAATTTCCCGCTGATACGCAGAATATGAAATAATTCCTCCCGGCTGGGATTATATTTTTTCAGATATTGCTGAACTGCATCAGTCATATAGCCATAACTTCTGACCTGTGTTTTTTTAAGCTGAAATTCCGGATTGCCATAATCAAATACCGGAATCAGAGAATCACTGTCACGGTAATTGACAATTTCCTGCGCCATAATTTCAGGCAGAAAAGCCACAAGTTCGACAGCAATAGAATAATCCGGGCTGAAATTGACGATTTCCTGAAAAGCTTTCTGTTTGGAAGTTTCATCTGTAATATCTGTCATTTTGTCCAGAGCCAGAAAAGCCAAATCACCAACATTTTGTTTGGTAAACGGACATGGCTGATAAGTACTTTCATCCTGAATCAGAAGCATAAATAATTTATGAATACTGATTTCGTGGTCTTTTCTGGAGAATACTTCCTGATAAAGCAAATCTGTCAAATCATGGCAGAACATGCCGTTGACAGTAGCTTCACAGATTTGTTTGTCACCCATATCAGCAGAGAAAAGTTTAATCCAGTATACACGTTTTGTGCCGAGATATTCCGGAATTTTGTCTTTCACGATTTCCCACGGATTAATTTGTTTTCCCTTGCCTCTTCTTAGAACAAGCTGTTTGTCCGGAACATGGAACAGATATTTCTGATGAATGATTTCGGCTGTAATTGTAGCAGAACCCGGATGGGAAAGACCATCCAGAACAGATTTGAGAACATTTTCACTGAATTCAGCAGCGCACATTTTAAGGGCTTGTTCTATGGTATTTCCGAGACTGGAACAGGCTTCGACCATATTTTCATCAAACCAGTCATGATTGAGGATAAAAATCAGTTGTGCGGTGAAATGGTTTTCACGGTGGTATGCTTTTCCGAATTCCAGGGTGACACGCAGACCCTGACTTTCATAATAAAGCGTATTGCCTTCAGTGACTGCACCGGGGCAGTGTGTGCTGACAATAGCAAGCAGGATATTCCGCTGTTCTTCGGGCTGTAAAGTATCGAAATCGGGCATAATTTGCACTCCTTTATCTTGAAAGATTACTCTTTCAGTATAACACAGAATGGGGAATCTGTCAATAGAAAAGCCCCTGATTGCACAGGGGCTGAAAAATTAATCTGTAAGACCAACAATTTTTTTCATCAGAATGAGTGCATCTTCTGCATCAGGCTTGCCGTTGTTGTTGAAGTCGATAGCCTTTAACTGTTCGTCTGTGAGTTTTTCTTTGCTGAGAACGGCTTTATTGATAATAATCACATCCAGAATATCCGTTTTGCCGCTGCTGTTAGCATCACCTTCCAGCGGGGTTTCAATTGGTATTTCCGGTTCTTCTCCTGATTCTAAAACACTAAAGTTAAGCAAGTTAATATCAATTCCGTTTTCTTCACAAAGTTTGAGGACGGTGTCACATGCCTGAGAATCATAATAAAGATAATAATATATGATATGCTCTATTTCCAGACACTCGTCTAATGGCGCAAGATAGTTCCTCCAGCCGATACCATATGAATAGAGAAGGGAATCTAATTTATTATAAGCTTCGGTCAAAGTATTAGTTTTTTCCTCATTTGTTGTTTCTATACTGGTTTCTTCAACAATAGAAGTCGCATTGACTGGAAGAACCATACAAGAACTAAACATTAACAAGGAAATCACAAAAGCCAATGTTTTTTTCATTTTCATAAAAATACCTCCTCTTGAAAACAATTTTCTTATAAAGTTTATTGTTCTACTCCATCCCGTTATGAATAGTATAACAGATTTCTTTATTGTTTTCAATAAATAAAATACACAAAAATTAACAATTTTATTTGTGCAGAATTTTTAAATCAGTCCGACAATTTTTTTCATGAGAATGAGTGCATCTTCTGCATCAGGCTTGCCGTTGTTGTTGAAGTCGATAGCCTTTAACTGTTCGTCTGTGAGTTTTTCTTTGCCGAGAACGGCTTTATTGATAATAATTACATCCAGAATATCCGCTTTGCCGCTGCCGTCTGCATCACCGGGCAGAAGTTCAGCAGATTCGGAAATACTTTCAAATGTATAGTGATATTTTTCGGCATAAGACTGAGCGGTAGAATTTTCATAACTGCGGATAACACCTGAAAATTCTGTCAGCATTTCTATATCAATAATACAGCCATCTGGTGGAAGTTCAATTTCGGAATAAATATTGCAAATAGTATCCTGTCTGTCATAGATTTCACAGTTTGAATTCAGAAATGTGATACTTTTGAGACTGTAACAACTTCGGAAAGCACTTTCCTCAATCTGGGAAACGCTTTCCGGCAGAGTGATTTCTTTTAGAGCGGAACACTCTGCAAAAGCATTCCATTTGATACATTTTAGTGTTTCCGGAAGCGTGATAGTTTCCATCGCACAGCCAGTAAAAGCACTTGCACCGATAGTTTGCAGATGTTCCGGAAGTGCCACAGATTTGAGATTTTTGCAGTCACAGAACATACTGTTGTTCAGTTCGGTAATGCCGTCCGGAATGGTAATTTCAGAAAGATTTGTGCCATAAAAAGCAGACCTGCCGAGTTCAGTCAGATTTTCGGGAAGATTCACACTTTCAAGTCCGGACTGGTAAAATGCACCAGTTCCGATACTGGTAACAGTTTCAGGAATTTCAGCAGATTTGAGAGTTTCATAATTCCGGAACGCTTCCTGATGAATTTCCGTAACAGGAACATTCTGCACTTGTTCCGGAATATGAATTTCAGTGAGTTCTTTATCGCACCCCATGACGACAGCTTTATCCGGATAAATTCTGTAATCAATGCCGTTTTCATTGAGTTTGATATAAGCATCATCATCGGAAAAATGCATAGTCGGATAAGTCAGAACGGCAGTACTCCGGACATTTGCCATATTATACCAATAATCCTGTGTATTATTGAAATACACATCTTTCAGTCCGCATCTGTTGAAAATTTTGTAGACATAAGTCAGTGTAGACGGCAAATAGAGCGTTTCAAGGTTGGTACAGTCATTTCCGGCATAGCTCAGACTGGTAACACCTTCCGGAATGGTAAGAGTTTTGAGGTTTGTGCATTGATTGAAATTATCTCTGATACTGGTGATTCCTTCCGGCAGGATAATTTCTTCGAGTGCTTCGCAGTTGTTCAGCGCATAGCTGGAGATTTCTGTCACAGTTTCCGGAACGGTATAGCTTGTTTCAGTATTTTGGGGCGCATATAAATATAATTTTCTTTTATCCCGACTATATAGAATATTATTTTCAACAGTAAAAGAAGCATTATCTTCTGAAATAGTGATAGTTCTCAGATTTTTACAGCTTAGAAAAGCGTCACTGCTGAAACCCCAGAAACTTTTCCCGAAATGAATTTTTTCGAGAGATTCGCCGAATGCACCGCTGTTTACACTAGTACAGCTATCCGGGAGAATTATTGCTTTTGCCGGATGATGCCGGAATGCATACCAGCCTATTTTCTGGATTCCGTCCGGAACAGTAACAAGTTCAGGAGATTTTGCCACAGGATAATAAATCAGTTCCGAGCCGTCAGCACTGCACAGAATACCGTCAATACTTGTATAGTTTTTCTGATTTTCACTGACAGTGATTTCCTGTAAATTTGTGCAGTCATTGAAAGCCTCTGTGCTAACATAGTCTACAGGGTAAGTCGTTCCGGTTTCAGAATCGGTAACTTCGGCAGGAATTTCGACAGAAGTCAGAGAAGTATCACACTTGACTAAAGCTACATAATGATAATCAACATAGCCTTCAAAAGTCATTGTATCAGTCTGAACAGTAAAAGCTTCTGGCAGGGGCTGTACTTCGCTGAGAATTCCGGATTCCGGAATTTCAGAAACGGTCAGCGCACGGGCAGGAAGATTCTGCATTCCAAGCAGAATCAGGGCAGATAAAACAGCAATAAATTTTCTGGTTTTCATAAAAAATTCCCCTTTCATAAATGAATCTTTATTTATATAACAATCCTGAACTGAAAATATTGGAAATTTTTTATGTTTTTGTAAAAAATAACAAAAGCACACTCCGGAAAGAGTGTGCTTT
>DJXC01000082.1 GCA_002449575.1 Ruminococcus sp. UBA7014 | reverse complement strand
TGGAACAGAATTTTATCAAACCGCCCGTAGAAGTCCGCTATGCTGAACAGTTAGCTTTTCTGAAAGCTGCTGATGCTCAGAACCGTAAGCCAGAAAACTGGAAGCTTTCTCCGAAATCAGTCAGATTATTCATCCTCGGCGGAAAAGCCGTCAATCCTGAAACAAAAGAAACAATGGACATTAACCGGAAATTTTACGGCAATGATGCGCTTGTTGAAAGATGTATTATTACCTTAGCCGGAAATAGAGGTCTGATGCTCGTCGGCGAACCCGGTACGGCAAAGACAATGCTTTCGGAACTGTTTTCTGCGGCAATCTGCGGAAAAAGTACAAATACTGTTCAGGGTACTGCCGGCACTACTGAAGATATGATTAAATATAGCTGGAATTATGCGCTTCTGCTGTCAAAAGGTCCTTGCCGTGAAGCTCTTGTACCTGCACCGCTTTTAGTCGGTATGGAAGAAGGTATTTTCGCCAGATTTGAGGAAATTACCCGTACCCCTGCCGAAATTCAGGACAGTCTGATTTCTGTCATGAGTGACCAGATTCTCAATATTCCGGAACTCGGTGATGATGGCTTAATCTTAGCAAAATCCGGATTCAATATCATTGGCACAGCAAATACCCGTGATAAAGGTGTCAACGAAATGTCCGGTGCATTAAAGAGAAGATTCAATTTCGAGACAGTCGCTCCTGTCCGTGATGTCAAGCTGGAAAAAGAAATTATTGTCCGGGAAGCTGTCGATTTGGCGAAAAACGGCAATATCGGCTGTGAAGTCAATCAGGATGTTGCCGAACTCTTAGCCGTGACTTATCACGAACTCAGAGAGGGCATTACTTCCGAGGGTACAATGATTGAAAAGCCTGCTGCTGTGATGAGTACTGCCGAAGCCGTATCTGTTTATTATCAGACACTTTGTCATGCATGGTATTACGGTGACGGCAGAATCGAACTCCCTGTTCTGACGGAAAATCTGCTCGGTGCGGTTTGCAAGGAAAACCGTGATGACCTCGAAAAATTAAAGGGCTACTTCCGGACGGCTGTCAAGAATAAAAGCACTAAAATGGGCGGTATCTGGAAAGCTTACTATGAAACCGCATCTTTCCTGAAATAAGCAGATGAAAATATGAGTTTCAGAATCGAAAATAATGTCTTAATCAGATATCAGGAAGACCGTCCGGAAACAGAAGTCATCATTCCGGACGGTGTGGAGATTATCAGCAGACAGGCATTTTTCTGGGCAAAGAATCTGGAAATTCTGACGATTCCGGAAAGTGTCCGTGTCATTGAAAGTGATGCGTTCAGAGCCTGCCATGACCTCAAAGAAATCAGAATTACAGAAGGCATTGAAAATGTTGAAAGATATGCTTTTCAGGACAGCTGGCATTTAGACTCACTGAAATACAGAGACTTTTTCCTTCTGACAAGTTACAGATATACACCAGCGGCTCTGAAAATGATTTATCAAAAAAACTGCCGGGCAAGCGTTCCGGATTTTATGAAATATTCTATAATAGGTGCAATGTTTTTCTATCATCCGGAAGATAAGAAAATTATCAGTGAGATACAGAAAACGTTCCGGAATGTATATCAGCATCTGATTGAAGAAAACCAATATCAGATTCTTGAAAAAATACTGTATTCCGGCAAATTCGTGAATCAGAAAAATATTGATGAACTGATTTGCTGTGCTATTGACAGTCAGAAATATGAAATTCAGACCATGCTGATAAGTTACAAAAATCAATATTTCGGCTATCAGGATATTACCGAAAAACTGAAATTATAAGCATTCAGAAAGGATGGAACTATATGGAACAAATCTTGTCACAGCAGAATATCGCTGAAAAAATTGCTCTGCATTTTGAAAATCATATTGTCTTTTTTCCGGTGCGGCATCATAGCCCTGTATGCAGTTACCAGCTCCGGAATGTCATAAAATTATATCAGCCGGAAATCATTTTAATAGAAGGTCCTGAAAATGCCAATGATTTAATCCCTGTCCTGACTGACGAAAAAACTACTCTTCCGGCAGCAATTTATTATTTTTATAAAGACAAGAAAAAATACGTTTCCGAAGATGCTGAAGATTATCATTGTTACTATCCGTTTCTGAATGCTTCTCCGGAATATACTGCTATGAAAGAGGCAAAAAAATTAAACATTCCGGCAAAATTCATTGATTTGCCTTACAGTGAAATCTTAATCAATAGTCAGAAACATCAGCAGAACTATGCAGATGATTCTTATCTTGTCAAGAGTAAATTTTATCAGAAACTCTGTGAGAAAACCAATCTCCGGAGTTTTGACGAATTCTGGGAAAAGTATTTCGAGATTGCCGGACTGCGCCTTTCTCCGGAGGCTTTTATACGGCAGATGTATACCTACTGTATCTTAACCCGGCAGGATGCCACAAAAGAAGAACTCGATGCTGACGGCTGTACCTCCCGTGAACAGCATATGGCATTCCGGATTCAGGAAGCAATGCAGAATTATCAGAAAATTCTTGTCGTAACAGGTGGCTTTCATTCATGGGGGTTGTCAGAATTATTGAAATCCAAAGTCAAGCCCGTAAAACTGCATAAATTTACTGAGGACATGCAGAACTGCTACCCGATAGCTTATTCTTATCAGGCAGCAGATGCCCTCCGTGGCTACGCTTCCGGCATGATGCACCCCTGTTTCTATGATAAAATTTCTGAAACACTTGAAACTGCTAAAACACCGGAACTTGTCTATCATCATCAGGCACTGGATTTTCTGACAAAAACCGCCAAAGAAAGTGCGAAAAAAGACATTGCTGTTTCAATTTCGGATATTACTTCAGCTTATTCACTGATGGAAGGGCTTGCCGCACTCCGGAACTCTCCCGAACCCGGTATTTTTGAAATTTATGACGGTGTAACAGGTGCATTTATCAAAGGCGAAAAAACAGCAGCTTCTGCCCTGCCGCTCGAAATTCTTTCCAAGCTTGCCACTGGTGACAGTGTCGGACATATCGGCAATACCAGTCATATTCCGCCGCTGATTTCTGATTTCGAGAATCAGTGCAAAAAATTCAGGCTGAAAGCAAATACTGCCGTTCCGCAGGAATCAGAAATTTCTCTGTTCACCAGTGAAAAAGAACTCGAAAAAAGCAGATTTTTTCACAGAATGGAATTTTTGCAGACAGAATTCTGCAAAATGACAAAAGGCCCTGACTTACATGCCAACAAAGACCGTTCCAGAGTCCGTGAACTCTGGAAATATTGCCGCAGTCCCCAGACAGATGCTGCTTTAGTCGACCATACAACAGACGGCGCAACACTTGAAGAAGCCTGTAAAACAGTCGCTTCTAAAATGATTCATCAGGAACACCGCTGTGAAGTCACGGCACAGGTCAGTGTTGACTGCTTCCTGATGGGTGTGACCCTCTCCGATGCTGATATTTTCCTGATGGAACAAATTCTCAGCAATGACGGCGATTTCTTTTCTCTCGGAAAAGGTCTGTATTATTTCGATATGCTCCATGAATTAAGAAATCTTTATGATTTCGCTGATGCTGCCAATCTGAAATACATGGAACAGTGCTTTACAAAACTGATTGCTTTGCTGCCGTCTATGGGTGCAGTTCAGCCGGAACAAGCACAGGACTGTATTAAAATATGCAGATTGCTGTACAATGTTTCCGGCAGAGTCTTTCCGGAACGGCAGAGCGAATTCAAATCATCATTATTGACCCTTGCAGAACGTGACCAGAAAGAACCATCTGTTTACGGTGCGGCAATGGGGCTGCTGTATGCACTTGACGGAAATTATCTGCAATCGGCAGAAGATGCAATGCAAGGCTATCTGACAGGTTCACCGGCAATGAAAAAACAGGGTGCATCTTATCTGAAAGGCTTGTTTGAAACTGCCCGTGATATTGCCCTGATGGATAAAAATTTCTTAACTATGACAGATATGTTATTATCTGAAATGGAATATGATGATTTTATGGAAATTCTGCCGTCCTTGAGACTGGCATACAGCTATTTCACCCCGTTTGAAATTCAGGAAATCGCCGGAGAAGCTGCCGCTCTTCATGGTCTGAAAGAAGACCTGACTTTACAGACTGGTCTTGATGAAGCCTTAATCGCATTCGGTGCGGAACTTGATGCCGAAATTTTCAGGGTGATGCGAGAGGAATCAGCATGAAAGATGATTTTGAAATCGAAAACGGTGTGTTAATCAAATACAGAGGCAAAGGCAGTTCCGCAGGCATTCCGGAAAAATTAATCAGCATCAGCATTCCGGAAGGTGTGACAACTATTGGAAACTCTGCTTTTTCGTGCTGTAACGGCATTGAAAGCGTTATCATTCCGGACGGTGTAGAGACAATCGGAGCAGATGCCTTCTACAGTTGCAAAAGCCTGAAATCTGTTATCATTCCGGACAGTGTCAGAAAAATCGGAAGCAGTGCTTTTTCCGGCTGTCTGAATCTGACTTATGCCAGAATTCCGGAGACTGCCACACATATCGGAGAATGTGTTTTTCGCAGAACTTCCTTAGCAGAAGGCTATCCGGACGGATTTGTCATTCATCATCATGTGTTACTGGAATATATCGGCAATGAAAAAACAGTTATCATTCCGGAAACAGTCACGGAAATCCGATTTATGGCATTCAACTGGAATCCTATAGAAAGTCTTGTCATTCCGGATACAGTTCAGAAAATAGATGCTGAGCCGATTTATGCATGTACAAAACTCCGGAGTGTGACAGTATATGGCATCACATTCACACTCGGACAAAAGATGGAATTCTACTGGAAACCTGTTTTCAAACTGATTTGTGCTGTCCGGAAGTTTCTGGATAATCCGGAATCTCATAAAAGAATTGTATATCTGAATCAGCGCAGAAGAGATATTTTCTATCTGGACAGCGAAACTTTCCGGAGTATTCTGGAAACCGGAAAAATCTTTACAGAAAATATCATTGATAATTATATCCGGTATGCTATCGAAAATCAGTATTATGAAAAACAGATTCTTCTGACAGAATATAAATATCAGCATTTCGGCTTTCAGGATATTACTGATAAATTAAAATTATAGGAGAATTTTCTTATGAACCAGTTTGAAATCAAAGACAACGTTCTTGTAAAATATCACGGAAAAGAAGATTATATTATGATTCCGGACGGCATTACACGCATCGGGGAATATGCGTTCTGCGACCGTAAAAATTTATGTATGGGTATCATGCAAATCAAAGGTGTGTATATTCCGGAAGGTGTTGTTTCTATTGGATATTCCGCCTTTCGGAACTGCTACAATCTGGAAAGAGTATCTCTGCCGGAAAGCCTTGTCAGAATTGAATCCTTTGCTTTTCATAATACCAGAATCAAAGAAATTGCATTTCCTGACAGTCTGCGCTATATAAATAATGATGCTTTTTATTTTTATTATCTGAAAAAAATCTCTTATCTTGGTGTGACGTTTTCACTTTCAAATATAAAGCATTATTTCAACCTATCCCATTTTATGAAATCACTCCGGACGGATAAAGTTCCTGCAATGGAAATGCTTCTGAAAACCGGGCAGGAACAGGCTGTCATACAATCTTATGAAAAATTTATCTCCAGAAAAAATATTGACAGGCTTATCCGTGTCGCTATCGAACAGAAAGCTTATCAGTTACAGACGCTGCTGACAGATTATAAATATCAGCATTTTCAGTTCAAGCAGAAAGACTTATATCTATAAAGGAGAATTCACATGACTACAGAAGAACAGGTACTTAACCGCTGGCGGCTGATTTTAGGGAAACAAGCCGATAAAGACTTGAATTTCAATGGCTCGGCAAGAGAAGTCAAAAGTCTGGAAGATATGGAAAATCTTCTTGAATATCTCTACGAACAGGCTTCCGGTGAAGATGTCCGTCAGGATGAGGGCAGCAGCGGAAGAAAAGGCGGAAGCGGAAAATCAAACCTGAATGCCGCAAAATGGATTACCAAAGTCCGTGAACTCTTTCCGAAACAAACTGCCGAAGTCCTCGAAAAACAAGCTCTCGAAGAATTTCATATGACAGAACTGCTCACAGATAAAAAAGTTCTGGAACAGATTCAGCCGGATATGAATTTATTAAAGACTGTTCTGCAATTAAAGCATCTCATGAAAGGCGAAGTTCTCGAAACGGCAAAAATGATAGCCCAGAAAGTCGCTGACCAGCTCCGTGAAAAATTAGAAAACGATATCAAACGTTCTGTTTTAGGCAGACTCGACAGAAATTCTTCCAGTCCGGTGCATTCAGCACGGAATCTTGATATTAAAAAAACGATTCGCCGGAATCTGAAAAATTATGACCCTGAATCCGGACAGTTGATTCTACAGGATATTTATTTCAATAATCGTGTGAAAAAATATAGTACATGGCGTGTGATTATCGCTATTGATGAAAGCGGTTCTATGCTTGGTTCAGTCATTTACAGTGCAGTGATGGCGCAGATTATCTCGAAACTGCCTTTTGCAGATGTCAGACTTGTGATTTTCGATACCAGTGTTGTAGATTTATCCGGACAGGCTGAAGACCCTGCTGAAATTCTCATGAGTGTTCAGCTTGGCGGCGGTACAGACATCGGAAAAGCAATGACTTACTGCGAACAGCTAATTGAAACGCCGGCGAAAACCTGTGTTCTCTGCGTAACTGACCTCTATGAAGGCGCACCGGAACGCTATCTGCTCAATACCAGCCGGAATATTATCGAATCCGGCGCAAAGCTGAATTTCTTAACCGCTCTGGATGAAACTGCAAATCCGGCTTATGACCGTCAGCTCGGTCAGAAACTTGCAAATATGGGCGCATTCGTGGGCGCACTTACACCGGAACAGTTAGGCGATTATATCGGGAGGATTTTTTCATGAATTCTGATTTTGAAATCAAAGATAATATTTTAATCAAATATCACGGCAACGGCGGAGAAGTTATCATTCCGGACGGTGTGACGGGTATCGGAAATCAGGCATTCCTGAGCTGCAAAAGCCTGACGGGTGTTATCATTCCTGAAGGCGTGACAAGTATCGGAAGTATGGCATTTTCCGGCTGTACAACCCTGATGAATGTGAGAATTCCGGACAGTATGGAAAGCATCGGACATTATGTGTTTTCAAGGTGTACAGGACTGAAAACCCTGACTTTTCCCTGTACTCTGAAAGAAATCGGCAGTTGCCTTTGTGATTATTTTACACAGATATTCCTACGTTTTCCGGACGGAAAAACTTTTCGGGTTCATGGGCGAGAAGATGAAAAACTGAATTTTATGATTCAAAAAGATTATTTCAAAAATATAGGGGATAAATATCTGTTTGTCGTAGAATTGTATGCTTTTGGTTTTGATGATGAAGGTCTTTTTCCGTATATGAAGAAAAATTTTAGAAAATTATTTCCGTTTATGCTGGAAGAAGAAACCCTTCCGGCTCTGAAAAAAATTCTGGATTCCGGAGAAGTTGTCACCAAAAGAACGATTGATAAACTCATTCAGTATACAATTGAAAACCAGAAACATCAGGCACAAGTTTTATTGATAGATTATAAATATCATCATTTTGAAGTCAAGCCGAAAAATCTGAAATTATGAGAGGGGAATTTTTATGTCTCAGTTACAGCAGGCTCTTTCCGAAGCCGATGAAAATTATTTTATCGGCATCTCCAACAAGGGAATTTATAAAAGAGCGTGTAAAGATAAAGAAGAAGCAGATATTTCTGTTGTATATCAGGAAGATGAAGCAGAGGTGAAAATCAGCGGCGAAACTTGTGTGATTAAAAATCCGCTGTGGGAAAGTTCGTGTTCATGCCCGTCCCGGAGTGTCTGCCGTCATCTGATTGCTTCCATGTTATGGCTGAAAGAATATTTTCAGCCGGAAGATACTGACGAAAATTCCGAAGAAGAACCCGATTTTCCCGAAGAAGAATCCCTTCCGGCAGGGCTTCCGGATATGCTGAAACAGGAATTGTCTCAGGTAACTGTTCCGCAGATGAAAAAAGCATTCGGCAGTCAGATGAAAAACCTGCTCCCGGAAATCAGCCGGATTTCTCTGGAAGAAAGCAGCATTCTTTCCGGAACACTTCCGGACGGGACGGCTGTCCGGTTATTATATCCGCTCCAGAATGCAACATGTGCCTGTCATAAAAAAGATTTGTGTCCGCATAAAGCCGCTGTGATTCTGGCATGGCAGCTAAAAGAAAAATTAATCGCTCTGTCTGATTTTGAGACACAGGCAAAAACGCTTTCTGAATCCGAAAATCTGACCATTCAAGAAAGTGCTGTCAGAAGTTACACGCTTCTGTATGACGTTCTGAAATGGGGATTAGTCCGTATGCCTGAAAATATGGCGGAACACCTTGAAGCTGCTGCTGTCCAGAGTCATGCGCTCCGAATGGCAGATGCTGAAAAAATGCTCCGTGATTTAGGCAGCAAGCTTTCTGACTGCCGTGAACGCCGTGCCGTATTTCATGCAGATTACTTTATGAAAAAACTCTGTGAATGTGCCGATTATCTGCATCAGTTGCAGCGTCAGCCTGTTTCAGAAGAAATGCTCGGACAGTTCCGCCGGAATTATGATACTCTCAGTCATGATTTGACTATTTTACCGGTTGGACAGAGAACTGTAAATAATTCCGAGTATGCAGGAGAAGTTTATTATTTCCTGAATCTGGACGAAAAAGCAGAATCCAGATTTCTGACTTTTTCAGATATTCGCCCGGTATTCTATGAAACTGGCAGTTCTCGCCGCCGGGAAGTTACAATTCCGTGGAATGCCGGAGTTCCTATGAAAGCACTCATGCATTCAAAAATGATACTGAAAAATGCAAAAATCAGTGACGGAAAATTATCCAGTTCCAAAGAAACTGTTATTGCCATGAAAACAAATGCTAATCTCAACTGCCCGGAATTGCAGAATCTTATCTATACTGATTTCCGGAAACTGGCAGTTGATTCCGCACAGAATCAGCATAACCCTGAAAATTTATGCTTTGTGCATCCAATGGCATGTGTCAGCAGCCAATTCGATACCCATGCACAACGTTATAAAATGAAAATTGCAGATAAACAGGGAAATATCATTCTGATACAAGTCCGCTATCAGGCGGAAACCAAAGATTTTATCAGCCTGATGGAGAAAATCGGCAAAGAAATGCTTTCCAGTCCGGATAAAATTTACACATGGCTCTGCACGGCATATTTCGAGAACGGTCAGCTTTCTTTGTTTCCGATTGAAATCTATGATTTTATTGACATTCCGAAACAGCCGGAATATGTGCTTCCTCAGAAATATGTACAGAACAAGCCGACATATGCAAACCAGATTTTACAGTTATTGCAGGATATTCAGGATTATTTATGCGCCCTGATGCAGAGCGGCTTACAATCGGCATCACAGACAAATTCCGGAAAGTTTGCTGAAAAAGCAAAGAATTCCGGTATGCAGGGATTATCTGATTTGCTGATGAAATTCAGCCGTTCCGCAGAAGCTGCAAGACATTCCATGCAGGATAATATTACCGAAGTCATGCAGGATTACACAGCAATTCAGAATTATATCCGGATAGGACTTGAAAAATTAGAGGTTCTGTGCGCTCTGGAATACATGAAGCCGAAAAGTTTTCAGGAAATTTAAAAAAATTTTTCAGAATTTATCCAGTTGTAAATATTTTGAACATCTGATATGCTATAATAGAATCAGAAAATTTGATAAACCAAATCCGAAAGGAGCTATTTTATTATGATTTACGCAAACAAGACTATCAACGGTGAAGCTTTTCCCTCTCTGATGCAGGCTTTCAAAAATTACGGGGTTGCAAAAGAAACCTGTGAAATCGCTGTCGAATACCTGAATCTTGAAAATCCCAGAAATGATGCACTTCTGGAACAAATTCCGCAGATGGATTTATCTGTACATTTCAATAAATACGGCGCAAATTCTCAGGCGATGGAAAAGGCAGTCAAGAAAGAAATCAACCGCCTGAATTCTGATGAACTCGAAAAGCGGTTCTATTTGCTGATTTATGCCATTGCAGGTATCACATGCACGGTTCTTGGTCTGTATGAAGTCAGCTCCGGTACAGCAGGCTATGACTATAACAAACGGAAAGACAGAATTATTGATGTACTCCGCACACGGTACGGTGAAGATGCAGAAGCTCTTTATCTGGCAACTGTTGCAGACAGATATTCTAATTATTATATTATCAACAACAACCGCATGGAAACCACTACTGAAAAGCCGGAAGTCTGCCTGAAAGCGATTTCTTACTTATCAGATTATTATACTAAGCTGCGGCTTCTGGTTTCAGCGATGAATCAGACCCCGGCAGCCGGTCAGCAGAATCTGCTTGCAAATATTAAATCTGTACTTACCGGAAACAAAAATGATTCTCTGATTCCCCAGATGATGAAAATTATGGATGAAGAAATCATTCCAGGAAGCAAGTCTGTTCCGCAGAAAAATCCATATTTGACAGCACTGGCTCTGGCAAGCAGTTATGATGAAAAATACTTCTCTCTGTTCAAAAGTGAAGTTTCCAGTGTTCCCACAGTTTTTGCAGAATTGATTCTGAAATCTCAGGTTGACAAGACCAGAATTCTGGATGTTCTGGAACGTGCAATGCAAGTGCCGAATCCCAAATATATTAAACTGATTGCCAACGCAGACCCGAAAGAAACCAAAAGTTCCTGGACTTCTGAACTGAAAACCCGTGACAGCCGCCTGAAATCCTTAGCAGAAAAATATCCGGAAGTCTATAAACAGCAGATGTATGCTGAAGAAAATATTGCTGTTGCACAGAATATGGAAAGAATTCTGAAAACAGTCGATAAATCCTATCAAGGCGGTACAGCCCTCAAAGATAAAGCCCGTCAGAACTGTATTGATGACATCAGTAAAAATAACCCGAACGAAAGAGAACATGTTTCGGAATATCTGTTCGGTACTATGAGTACAGAAGAATTTATTAAAACAGTTCTGCCGAATCTCAAACCCACCAATGCCGGATATTACGGCAGTGAAAGTGTACAGTATGTTCCTGCATTTGGTCTGGATGAATTCGCAGAAAGATGTATCTGCTACAGAGTCATGAAAGATTATGATGCGTTCTATCTGCCGCTGAATACGCTGCCGGCTTATCCTCTGAAAGATAATGAAAAAAAAGTGATTGAAATTCTCAGAAAACATGAAGTGCCGCTTTCGTTTATCCTGAATGGTATCATCAAGATGGCAGAAGGAAGCTATCATGCAGAAAGCCGTGAAAAGGCAATGAAAAAATTCAGCGAATTTGCTGATGAAATTGCTGCTCTGGATACTGATTCCATGATTATTGAGGCAAGATGCGCCAGAATTGAAATTCTCGGTGAAAATGGAAAATATAAATATCTGGAAGAATTATTCGCCGCCTGTGAGGACTCCAGTAAAAAAGTCCGGGAATTGCTGCTGAAATATCTCCCTGCGCCTGCTGATGAAGTCAGTCAGAAAATTGTCGCTCTCATTCAGGGCAAGAAAATCGCACAGCGGGAAATCGGCGTTTCTCTCTTGGAAAAGAATTTCCCGGAATCTTACAGAGAAATTGTACAGAAAGCTTTTGAAGCCGAGAAAAATGAAAAGCTGAAAAACCGTTTTGCTGTTCTTCTGAATGGCTCTGTTCCGGAAGTGCAGAAAACATTGACAATAACAAGCATCGTTGACGAATACAGCAAAGGCAATAAAGCGAAAAAAGTGACATGGCTGTTCCAGAATCCTTTTACACCTGTACATGATAAGGACGGAAACGAAGTCGAGGAAAAATATCTTATTGCCCTCACAAATTGCTACGCTTCTATGGACAGCTATCAATTCTCCAGAAGTCAGATTGCAGATGAACTCGCTGCAAATCTGAACCAGACAGAACGGGAACGCTTTGTACAGGAAGTTTTCAGCCGCTTTATTGACAAAGGCGCAGAAGCCAAGCAGAAATGGGTTATCTACTTTACCGGAATCCTCGGCGGTATGGATGCAGTCATTTCATTACAGCATTATATTAAAGAATGGTCTGAAAATTCCAGAGGTGCAATTGCTTCCGAAGCAGTCAAGGCTCTGGCATTCAACGGCAGTTCGGTTGCACTGATGGCTGTTGACAACATGGCACGGAAATTCAAGAACAAGCAAGTTCGCAGTACTGCAAATAATGCACTTGTACAAGCCGCTGAAGCACTGAATATTACCCGTGAAGAACTCGCTGACAAAATCGTTCCTGACCTCGGCTTTGATGAAAATCTTTGCAGAATTTTCGATTACGGTCAGAGACAGTTTCAAGTTTATCTGACCCCGGCTCTGGAACTGGAAATTTTCGAGGGCGATAAGAAACTTAAGAATCTCCCGAAACCCGGTAAAACTGACGACCCCGAAAAGTCGGAACAGGCTTCCAAAGAATTCAAGGAAATGAAAAAACAGATGAAAGCTACTGTTCAGAGTCAGAAAGCCCGTCTGGAATATGTACTCTTATGTGACAGAAAATGGTCTGCTGAAAGCTGGAAGGAATTATTCATCAAAAAGCCTGTGATGCATTGTTTTGCAATCGGTCTGATATGGGGTGCATATGACAAAAAAAATCAGCTCTTGCAGACATTCCGGTACATGGAAGACGGTTCTTTCACTACTTCTGACGAAGAAGAATATGAACTCCCGGAAAATGCTGTGATTGGTCTGGTGCATCCGCTCGAACTTGATGACGAAACCAGAAATACATGGAATGAACAGCTTTCTGATTACGAAATCACACAGCCGTTCCCGCAGATAAACAGACCTGTCTATAAAATTCTGCCGGAAGAAAAAGGAAAGACCTCTCTCCAGAGATTTTCCGGTACAGAAATCAATAATCTGTCACTGGTTGGCAAAATGACAAAATGCGACTGGTATAAGGGCGAAGCAGAGGACGGCGGTGCATTCTATGAATTCTGCCGGACAGATATTGCAAGACAGGAAAAATCCGGTAAAGAAATGCAGCGTTTCGGCTATTATGTGGAACTGAAATTCAGCGGTATGTATATTGCTACCAGCTTTGTCGATTCCGAAGATGTCAGCATTGAAGAAGTCAACTTCTGGAAACTGGAAAAAGGCTTGCGTAAAGAAAATACCCTTCGTCTGGAAGAAGTCAATCCCAGATATTTCAGCGAAATCGTGGCGCAGCTGACAAGTATGTTCGGCGAAACAGAAAAATCTTAAAATGGACTTGACTTTTCCCGGAGAATGTGCTATAATAGTAATGTCTTAAAAGCTTTGACGGAGAGAAGTAATATCAGAGTTCATGCACAGAGAGTACAGGCTGCTGAGAACTGTATCACAGAACTGATAGGAATAACACTCCTGAGCCGCTATCCGAACGCTTCTGTCAGTAGGTGATGCCGTTACCGTGCGTTAAACGGAATGTTCATGTATGTGAACAGATTCGAGTGACTGTTTCTTTGGAAACAGTAATTCAGGTGGTACCACGGGAATTATCTCCCGTCCTGATTGCAGGACGGGAGTATTTTTATTTAGAAAGGATTTTTTGTTATGCAGCATATTGATTTGAAAGAAGTTTTTACAAACAAAGGATATCTGAATCAGGAAGTCACTGTCTGCGGCTGGGTGCGCACTTCCAGAAATTCCAAAACGATGGCGTTCTTAGCTCTCAATGACGGCACAACTCTGCCGCATATGCAGATTGTTATCGACAAAGCAACCGGAATCAGTTTTGAAGATGCTATGCCTGTCGGCACTTCCGTGAAAGTTATCGGCACAGTTGTCGAAGGTCAGAACGGCAGTGTCGAAATCAACGCAAAAGAAATTACAGTTCTGGGCAAATGCCCTGCTGAATATCCCCTCCAGAAAAAACGGCATACTCTCGAATTTCTGCGCACAATGCCTCATCTGAGAGGACGGACAAATACATTTAATGCTGTAATGCGTGTCCGTTCTGTACTGGCAGAAGCCATTCACAGATATTTTCAGGACAGAAATTATGTCTATGTCAATACCCCTCTTATCACTGGAAGCGACTGCGAAGGTGCAGGCGAAATGTTTCAGGTGACAACACTCGGCTATGCGCCGGATTTCAAAAACGAAGAAGAGTATAATGCACATGACTTTTTTGGCAGACGTGCCGGACTGAGCGTTTCCGGTCAGCTCGAAGGTGAAATGGCTGCTATGGCTATGGGTAAAATTTACACATTCGGACCTTCTTTCAGAGCCGAAAACAGTAATACACCGAAACACCTTGCTGAATTCTGGCATATTGAACCAGAGGTAGCCTTCATGGAACTGCCGGACGTTATCGCCCTTGCCGAAGATATGATTAAATATGTCATCAGAACTGTTCTTGATACCTGTCAGGATGAAATGAAATTTTTCGACCAGCATTTCGAGAAAGGT
>DJXC01000182.1:2336-4415 GCA_002449575.1 Ruminococcus sp. UBA7014 | reverse complement strand
TCGGAGAAAATACGGTCAACCTTGTAATTGTTCATGATTTCCTGCTGTCTGGCGGTTTCCTGATGTTCGCTTGAAACACGAATATATCCGATTTTGCTCATAAAATTATCCTTTCTTTATTCAAGTGTACCTTTCTTTTTCTGTTGTGTAAGTTTGCGCTGTCGGCTCTGCTCGTTGGATTCTCTGGCGTGTTTTTCATTGATGTAATTGCGGACTTCCCTTGTGTACTGCTGTGCAGTCGTTTTCTTCGCAAGAAAAGCATTGTATTCTTTTGAAAGTGTTTCATATTCCGATTTCAAATCGACTGACATTTTCTGCAAATCACTATGCTTAGGCGGTCTGCCGTCCACATAAAACGGCTTACTGTGTTCCCTGATGTACTTGTCGGCTTGTTCATAACTGTCAATAGCGTCCGAATTTTTCTTTTTGAAAATCTTTCGCCAGAGTGCAGAACATTCCTGATATTCCTTGTAAACGGCTGAATGTTCGGAACGCTGTTTCATCTTGGCGATAAGCGTATCAACCGCCTTGATTTTCTTTTTCAGTACGCTTAATTCTTCGGTATGGTCATCAGAGTGGGGAGTGTTCCACATGAATTTGGAAAATTCCGTAAATGATGTGATGCCGACATTTTCAAGAGCTGTGATGATTTCATCAGCTTTTCGCATACCTCGAATGGATTTCCACATATCATCTTTCTTTTCAGTCGGCTGACTTTCAGTCGGTTCAGGTTCGGGATTTTTCTTCTCAGAAAGCCTTTCCATAGTGGATTGAGATTTCTGTATCTGTTCAATCTGTTCTGCGATGCGTTCGGGAGTAAATTCTTCGCCCAGAGTGTCGGCTCGTGTAAATTTCTGCTGTCCCTCATCTTTCAGGCGAAATTTCAGCTTGACTTTATTCTGAGGCTTGTAAACATACTCAATCCCACTGGCGGTACAGTTTCGGAGAAAATCTTCAAAGTCTTTGCTGTAAAATGCGACTTCGGCAATCTTGGCTCGGAGTTTATCTTTCCATGACTTGCCCTGTATCTGCATATCACGCTCGAAATGCGACACTCCCTTGCCTTTCGGCTCGATAACAGACAAGCCGTGTTCCTGACAAATATCATCAGAAATTTTCCGTAATTTCGCCCATGACCTTTCGCTGACCTTGCCTTGATTATGCTCGGTGGTGAAACTCAATCCGTTATAGAGATTTGTGTTATTGAAAATGATGTGGCAATGGATATGCGATTTGTCTGTGTGGACGGCAAGCACATACTGATAATCACCTTTCAGAAATTTGTCACAAAGCTCCTCGCCAATCTGCAAAGCCTGTTCTGGTGTGACCTCGTTCGGAGCGAAACTCTGAATTATGTGGTGGGCAAGAATTGTTGTCCGTCCTGTTCCGCTGGCTCTGACGGCTCGGAAGTCGGCGGCAGCACTTCGGCTGTCGGTTCGGCAGGCATAAGACTGCACATATAAACCGTTGACGGTCTTATCTCCGTCTGTGATGTAGCGGATTGCCGCCCAGTCTGTCGCTTTGATTGAATGGATAGAAGTATATGCCAAATTTCGTTTACGCCCCCTTTGATTTCTGCTATGTCCTCGGCATAGATTCGCCCTGTACTGTGCAGACGGATAAGAATTTGATTGATGTTGCTCCCGATGCGTTTTATCAACCGATTTGTTTCGGCTATGTCGGTATTGTCTGCGGTCAAATCCACTCTCGCCCTGACACAATCTCTGACATAGGTTGATTTGCTCTTGTAACCAAACTGTTGGCACTTGTTTTCAATGTCCTGCATTTCGGATTCCGTAAAGCGAATATTTAAGGTGCAGAACTTATTTTCTCGCTTGGATTTCAAATACTTTCGCTCATCATCAGTAAGCTGACTTTCCGACTTGTCGGCAAGACTTTTGTCAAGCTCGGCTCTGACCTCTTTGTCGAGCGTGTAATTGATTGCTCCGTCATAGGTCATTCCAGTAGTTTCAGTAACCTTGTGCTTTGGCGGTCTGCCACGCTTTCTTTTTTCGATTTCCATAGTAGTATCTCCTGTTTTTTTATTTCGGCGGTAGCCGATTTTTTATGACCGCTGTG
>DJXC01000182.1:0-2266 GCA_002449575.1 Ruminococcus sp. UBA7014 | reverse complement strand
TGACCGCTGTGCGGTCATTTCGGGGTTCGGGGTGTCCCCGACAAGCATGGTAGAATCGGCACTTTGTGGCGCAGTCTACTATGCTTGCTATTTTTGTTGCGCTGTGCGCATTTTTTCGCTGCTCCGTCAGCGTTTAGCTTTACTTCCGCCGTCTTTAGGCGGTCACTTTTTCACTCGCTCCTTTCCTCACCTTGATATTCTAATCTGGCTCGGCGCAGTTATTGCGCAGTCTGGGCGGCAGTTTGATGAAAATGGGAAATTTTTCGATTTGGGTATTGCTTTTTTGGATACAGTATGGTATAATTGAAAGGGTAAAGGAAAGTGATTGGGTTTCTCGTATAAATCATGATTTTGTAAAGGATGTGAAGAAATGAGAGAATGTGTTTGTCCAAAGTGTGCTGCAAATTTAACAATCAATGACACCAATCGTGATTTTGCTTTTTGCGAGTTTTGCGGAGCAAAAATTATGTTAGATGATTACCGCATGACACAGCGTATTATTGACGAAGCTCAACTTAGGCGAGTAGAAGTAGAGCGAGAAAATATAAGATTCAACGCACTTCAATCACAACGCCGTGAAATTCTGGCACGATGGGATGCTGAGCAAATACAAGAAGAAGCTGAAGTAGCAAAAGCTAAAAAGAATCTTACTATATGTTTGTGGCTATGTTTGATAGGTTATGGTATATTTGGGCTTCCCTTTGTTTTGAGTAAGTACAATAATGTAAAAACAGATTATGAAAGTAAGAAAAAACACAGAGATTATATGCGTCAGTTACCATTAGATAAATTTTTTAAGGAATTGGAAGCGGATTTGAAAAAACAAAAAGAAGAGGAGGAAAAGCCGAAATCCATTCTTGATACAAAATTGTGGTAATTTTTATAACGTCAGCATTGAGTAAAATTGCTCGGTGCTGATTTTTATTTTCCTCCGACAAACTGCCGAACGGAAAAACGCTACTGCAACAGAAAGTTCGTGCGCTCTGCGAATAGACAAAAAGTCCGTATCTGCGCTATAATATTATCATGGGGCATGAGCCTGAAAAATCCAAATCAAAGTGAGGTGAACAGAATGGGTGCAACTCTGACCGACAATAAAGCTAAACTTGACAATATCGACAAGGCTATCAAAGAGGCTCTGGAGCGTAAACGCAGAATTATTGTGCAGGGCAAAGAAATTGCTTATGATACGCTTGTCAGACTGTACGGCAAAGAGGGGCAGGAGCTTATTGATGCCGTGACCGCTGAACACGATCTTATTCAGAAATTAACTGCAAGCGGTATGACCTTTGAGCAGATTGCCGAACTTGCCGACGGCGGTAACGAAATCAAGCAGACTTCTTTCTTTGACGAAAAGCCAAATCCCTACTCGGACTAATCCAACAAGCTG
Source organism: Ruminococcus sp. UBA7014 (assembly GCA_002449575.1). Classification (GTDB taxonomy): domain Bacteria; phylum Bacillota; class Clostridia; order Oscillospirales; family Ruminococcaceae; genus UBA3855. Next base: position 876 of record DJXC01000182.1, on the reverse strand, counting down.
TGCATGGGACGGAGTTTTCCGTTCCGCACGGCTGTGAGGGTAAGAGAAATAAAGCGATGCCCTCAATCAAAAGCATAGAAACAGACAGCTAAAGGAGAAAAATTCGCTATGGAGAACAACACAACTGTGTCCGAATACAAAATCGGGCATACAACTTATCTGGTGAAAACCACATTCAACCCCGCTTTTCAGGAGAGCCTTTCCGATATTGTGAAACGGCTTATCACAAGAGACTGTGAAAATCTCCCCGGTGATAACAAACAAGAATATGACAGGCAGGCTGTATAATTTGCATATTGACATTTGCTCGAAAATGCGCTAAACTATTATCATAGCTTGCTGTATCTGTCGGAAAGTGAGGTTAATTATGACAGACAAGATTACAGCGTTATATTGCAGACTTTCGCAGGACGATATGATTGACGGCGAGAGTAACAGCATTACCAATCAGAAAGCTATCCTCAAACAGTACGCAGAGGACAACGGATTCCGCAACACGGTTTATTATGTGGAAATGTAAATACCTAACTTGATACAATTTAATTTTGCACCCAGTGGGTGCAAAATAAAAAAGGTGGGTGCATTTTGCACCCAGATAAAAAATGCCGTGATACAGGAGATTCTGCATCACGGCTTGATGTTATTTATATTAAAGTTTGGATTCGTAGTGAGCCTGTTCTTCTTTCGGAACTCTTAAGGCATCCATAGCCTGCTGTGCAGTCCATGCCATCGTTTCCATAAGGGTTCTGATGTTTTCAATTAAATTGCTTTCTGCTCCCTGCTTTATTCCTTGTGCAATACCCTGCTCTACACCTTTTAATTCAACAGCCATACCGAGATTACACATTTCGGACACCTCCTCCTTGATTTCCTTTG
>DJXC01000217.1 GCA_002449575.1 Ruminococcus sp. UBA7014 | reverse complement strand
ATAACGTATATATACAATCTTTAATTTTAAATTTTTGAGGTGCATCTTAATTATGAATCAGTTTGATATTATTATCAGTAATGCTTCCGGCGAGCCGATTTACAGCCAGATTTCATCACAGATTAAAATGATGATTCTGAATGGACAGCTCCGGGAAGGGGAGGCTCTGCCCTCTATGCGGAATCTGGCATTACAGCTTAGAATCAGCGTTATCACGACCAAAAGAGCCTATGAAGAATTAGAGCGTGACGGCTTTATTGAATCCTATACCGGAAAGGGCAGTTTCGTGAAAGCCCAGAATCAGGAACTTTTCAGAGAAGAACAACTCCGGCAGATGGAAGACCTGATTTCACAGGTTTGCGAAAAAGCAAAATTATGCAGTGTAACTCTGCCGGAACTGAAAGAAATTTTAGAACTTATGTATGGAGGGGAATCATCATGACAGATTTTGAAAATGCCATTGAAATCCAGAATCTTACCAAAAAATATGATGGATTTACTCTGGATGATATTAGCTTTAACGTCCCGAAAGGCAGTATTATGGGCTTTATCGGACAGAATGGTGCAGGAAAGACAACTACTATCCGTGCATTGCTGAATATTATCCAGACAGATGCCGGAAAAATCAAACTGCTTGGCATGGACAGTATCAGGGACGAAATCGAAATTAAAAAAAGAATTTCTGTTGTCTTTGACGAACTGCCTTTTCAGGATATTTTCAGCGCAAAGCAAATAGCAAGAATTTTATGTGACATCTATCCGGAATGGGATAATCAGATTTATGAAAGCTATCTGGAATACTTTCAGCTTCCTATGAAAAAGAAAGTCGGCGAATTTTCCAAAGGCATGAAAATGAAATTGCAGATTGCAACCGCCCTTTCTCATCATGCAGAAATGCTTATCATGGACGAAGCCACCACCGGACTTGACCCTGTTGTCCGGAACGAAATCTTGGATATTTTCTTAGAGTATCTACAGGATGAAAATCACAGCATTCTGATGTCATCGCATATCACCAGTGATTTGGAAAAAGTTGCTGACAGCGTGACATTTATCGACAAGGGAAAAATTCTGATTTCCGGCTATAAAGATGAAATTTTAGAGAATCATGGTGTTATCAAATGCACTAAGAAAGACTTTCAAGAGATTGAAAAAGAAGATTTTATCAGTGCAAGAATATCTGATTTCGGTGCAGAAGTCATGATTTCTGATAAATCTGCAATGAAACAAAAATATGCAGGTCTGCTTCTGGAAAATACCACGCTCGAAGAAATTATGCTGTTCTATGTCAACCGGACAAAAAAGGAGTGGTCATGATGAAAGGCTTAATCTATCGTGATTTCTGTCTTATCCGGAAAAACTGGATTCCGGTATTCTGTATTTCAGTCGGGGCGGTTATCTGGAATATTCTGGTGCAGTTAAGCTTTGAATACGGCAATTTTAAAAAATTTCTGCTGGATGACCCGACCGATACTTCCGGCGCAGGCGAACTCTCCAGAGTGATAATTTATTATATCGGCTTGTATATTGTGCCGTATTTTAGCTTGCTTCTGATGGACACACTCTCCATTATGCGTGCGGATTTGCCTGTCAAATGGGCGACAAACCGGAAAATCTTTCCGGTAACGGCTCTGCAATGGACGTTGAGCATCTACAGTATCAAATTAATCGGCTTGCTGATAGCAGTTGTCTTGTTTCTCATCAACGGTTCAATTATGGCGCATATGACCGGAAATACATTTGGAATTTATGAATTGAATAATATGCTGTTGTTTGCTTGTTTATATTTACTGTTCGACTGGGTACAAATAGCTTTCATGGTTAGGGTGCGAACCGAAAAAGAAATGCAGTTTGCTGCTGCTTCGCCCCTGCTTGTCATGATTCCGCTGCTTGTGCTGGCTTATCCCAAATGCAAGGAATATGCTGCAAAATTAGAAGTTCTCATTCCGGAAGATATTGAAATGGAAATGGATGTTCAGGAACGAGTCAGCCTGACAAAAGGCTTGTTGCAATCGGAATTCGGTGTTTATCGTGATGCAGTCGCTCCGTATCTCTGGCTGATTGTGCTTGCTTTGCTGGCACTGGGATTTTATCTGACTTATCTGGGAATCAAAAGGAGGGAGAAATAATTATGAAAGGCTTGCTTTATAAAGAATTTATGCAGAATAAAATCATGCTGTTTGCAGTAGGATTTTGCTGTGTGTTTATCTCTTTCTTTCTGGGGATTATGCCGTTTCTTTTGGAAGACGGTATAGAAAAAACAGAGGATAATCCGGCTACTATTATGATGATGATAACAATTACAACACTGAATTATTTCTTCCTGCTGCTTTTTCAGGGAAATTTCTTCCAGACAGATGAGCGTAAAAGATGGGCATATTTTATAGTCTCCTCGCCGGAAACTGCTGTCGGACAGGTCAGAAGCAAATATTTTTTCGTGCTGATTCTGGATATGAGCGTTTTAATCTGGACATATTTTTTCGAGAATATTGCGAATGCCATTCAGGAAACACTGACCGGAACAACTTCAATTTCTGCAATCTTATTTTTCGTGCATTTGTTTCTGAGTGCGTTTGATATTCCGTTTATGGTACGTTTCGGCACAAAGGGCGGAAACATGATGCATACTGTAATATTTGTACTTTGTATTGCAGTCGGCGGAATTTATTTTCTGTTCGGGGATTTGTCATTTTTTGATTCGCTGGATGAAGTCTTTGACAAGATAATCAATTTTGTTCAGGGCGAAGACATTTCCGAATGGACATATTTAGGGCTTGGCTTGTTCTTCTGGATTGCAATGGGCTGTTATTATCTGTCCTATAGGCTTTCCTGTAAATTTTATCTGAAAGGGGTGGAATATTATGCAAAATAAAAAGCTCGAATGGCAGAGAGTTGTGATTTATTTTTTGCTGTCTTATGCGATAGCCTATATTCCGGAAATCATACTTGGCTGGAAAATGGGAGACTATGAAGACTGGAACGACCCGAAGTTATTGGTCTGGTTCTTGTTTGTGACATTTGCGCCGGCAATTGCTGTTGTTCTGACAAGAAACATCACCAAAGAGGGCTGGAAAGACAGTTATCTGCATATTCATATCAAAGGCAATCTGAAATATTATCTTCTGTCTGTATTTCTTCCGCTGATTTTTTCCGTCTGGAGAGGTGTCAGCATAAATCTCATGATTGGAGAATCACCATTTGCAGGCTTTACACTTCTGAAATTTTTTGCATATACGCTGATGCTGACAGCACTTTCCGTTCCGGTTGCATTTATCAATTTTGGCGAAGAACTCGGCTGGAGAGGGTATTTATATCCGAAACTGGAAAAGCTTATCGGCACACCGGCAACAGTAATTATCGGCGGAATTATCTGGGGATTATGGCACGCACCACTGACCGTCAAGGGACACAATTTCGGAACGGATTACCCCGGTTATCCTTATGTCGGTTTTGTCATGATGAGTATTTTGTGCATCGGGCTGGGAGCGTTCCTGATGTGGCTGACGAAAAAG
>DJXC01000004.1:3808-6214 GCA_002449575.1 Ruminococcus sp. UBA7014 | reverse complement strand
GCAATTGAAAGAACGTACCGACAAGTCAAGTTCCTCAATGGTCATCTCAAGGATTTTTTCCTTGCCCTTGTCGTCTTTCTCTACGAGAACTTCGGGAATGCACGCTTCGTCTGACAAATCGACGAACAGTTTCAGATGCTCGTTGAGGAGATTGGCTGCCTGTGACAGAGCCTCTTTTGCAGAGATAGTACCGTCTGTCCATACCTCCATCGTGAGCTTGTCATAGTCGGTGACCTGTCCGAGACGTGTATTCTCCACGGTATAGTTCACCTTTAAAACAGGAGTATAAATGCTGTCTACGGCAATTACATCCAGCGGCATATCCTGCATCTGCTGCTTATTGCGTTCAGCGGACACATAGCCTCTGCCCTTGTCGATAGTAATTTCCATATGAAGCTTTGCATCTTTGCCCAGAGTTGCAATATGCATTTCCGGGTGCAGAATTGTCACTTCAGAATCTGCTTCAATATCGCCGGCTGTGACTTCGCATTCGCCTTCAGCGTCAATCAGAAGTGTTTTTGGACCATCACCGTATAATTTGGCGGTGAGACCTTTCAGGCTCAGGATGATTTCTGTCACATCTTCTTTCACGCCCGGAATTGTGGAAAGCTCGTGATGCACTCCGTCAATCTTCACAAAATTGACTGCAACACCGGGAATCGAGGAGAGGAGAACACGTCTGAGACTGTTGCCAAGGGTTGTTCCGTAGCCGCGTTCCAGCGGAGACAGAACGAACTTTCCGTATTTGCCGTCCGGTCTTAAATCTTCGGGAACAATTTCCGGCTTTTCAATTTTTTCAAGCATATAAACCCTCCTATTTTGTAATTACTTGGTATCTGTGAATCGTGAAGCGTCCGCAAGCAATTACATATTACTTGGAGTACAGCTCGACAATCAGGTGTGTTTCTGCTTCGTAGTCGATATCGGACGGATTCGGCAGTCTTGTGATTTTTGCAGAGAATTTATCATTGCTGACTTCCAGCCACAGCGGTACAGTTCTGCCCTGTGTCTTTTCGAGAATGCCGACAGTCTGTTCACTGCCTTTGAACAGAACGCTGCTTCTGCTCTTTTCGCTTAAAGCGACTTCGTCACCAACGGAAATACGATAGGACGGAATATCCACTCTCTGACCGTTGACTGTGAAATGACCATGTGTCACCAGTTCTCTTGCTTCACGTCTGGTAGAAGCCAGACCCATACGGAAAGCGACATTATCCAGTCTGGATTCCAGAACGGTAATCAGATTGTCACCGGCTTTGCCTTCCATTTTTTCAGCGAGTTCAAAATAATGACGGAAAGGCTTTTCCATTACACCATAGATAAACTTGAGCTTCTGCTTTTCCTTGAGCTGTGTACCGTATTCAGAAATTTTCTTACGGCTGTTAGCGTTCGGATTACGATTAGATTTCTTGTCAATGCCCATGACAGCGGGGCTGATACCTAAGTATCTGCATCTTTTCAGAATCGGGTCTTTATTTACTGCCATTATGCTAACCTCCTATCAGACACGTCTTCTCTTGGGCGGACGGCAGCCGTTGTGCGGAATCGGTGTCACGTCTTTAATCATGCGGACTTCCAGACCAACAGTCTGTAAAGCACGGATAGCAGCTTCACGACCGCTTCCCGGACCTTTGACGTAAACTTCAACTGTTTTCAGACCGTGTTCCATTGCTGCCTTTGCAGCAGTTTCGGCAGCAGTCTGTGCAGCGAACGGAGTAGACTTTCTTGAGCCACGGAAGCCCAGACCGCCTGCGCTTGCCCATGAAATAGCATTGCCCTGTGTATCAGTGATTGTCACGATTGTATTATTGAAAGTAGACTGAATGTGTACAGCACCGTTTTCGATATTCTTGCGTTCTCTGCGGCGGCGTACAGCAGTTACTTTTTTACCTTTCTGTTGTGCCAAAAGAATTCGCCCTCCTTACTTCTTCTTGTTTGCAATAGTCTTAACCGGACCTTTGCGTGTTCTGGCGTTTGTCTTAGTACGCTGACCTCTTACGGGCAGACTCTTTCTGTGACGCACACCTCTGTAGCAGCCAATTTCAATCAGTCTCTTGATATTCAGAGCGACTTCACGGCGCAGGTCGCCTTCCACAGTGACATTTGCATCGATATAGTCACGCAGTTTAGCGACATCTTTTTCAGTCAGGTCTTTCACTCTGGTATCCGGGTTAATGCCGGTAGCAGCCAGAATCTTGTCAGCAGTCGGACGGCCGATGCCGTAGATATAAGTCAGACCAATCTGAACTCTTTTTTCCTTAGGCAGGTCAACACCTGAAATTCTTGCCATGTTATGAATACACCTCCTGTGGGATTAACCCTGACGCTGTTTATGCTTGGGATTTTCACAGATGACCATGACTTTTCCCTTGCGCTTGATGACCTTGCATTTTTCGCAAATCGGTT
>DJXC01000004.1:0-3754 GCA_002449575.1 Ruminococcus sp. UBA7014 | reverse complement strand
TGCATTTTTCGCAAATCGGTTTTACGGAAGGTCTTACTTTCATTGGAAATACCTCCTTGGTATAAATACGGGGTTTATTTTGCTCTCCATGTGATGCGACCTTTTGTCAGGTCATAGGGCGACATTTCAATTTTGACTTTATCCCCCGGAACAATACGGATATAATTCATCCGCAGTTTCCCTGACACATGTGCGAGAATGACATGCTTGTTTGGAAGTTCGACACGGAAATTTGCATTCGGGAGTGCTTCCAGCACGACACCCTCTACTTCAATCAAATCTTCTTTAGACAAATTTATTTCCCTCCTTAAACAGGCGCAGTTTCTGACGAAGCATTTTATCTGTAAGGTCATCCGGATTCCAGATGGTTTGTGTGATACGGACATGCTTCGGGTTTTTACGTTTCGGATTCTGCAACGTTCTGTGTTTGCCATCAGCCAGATAGATATATTTTTCATCTGTGCGGACAATCATCCAGAACTGATTCTGTTCTTTTCCGGCAACCGCACGGACAATCATGCCGACCTGTAACTGCATTATAAATCCGGTTCTGTGAGAATGACAGGACCGTCCTGTGTAATGGCGATAGCATGTTCAAAATGTGCGGAAAGGCTGCCGCTTCTGGTGCGGACAGTCCAGCCGTCTTTGCAGACACGGATGGCATCACCCTTGACATTAATCATTGGTTCAATGCAGATACACATACCTGCCTGAAGTTTAATGCCTTTTCTGCCAGCCTGTACATAATTCGGAACTTCCGGCGACTCGTGCAAATCTCTGCCGATACCATGACCGCAGTATTCACGGACAATGCCGTAACCTCTGGAAGCGCAGTATTTTTCGACTGCTCCGGAGACTTCATACAATCTTGCACCGACAACTGCTGCCCGAATGCCTTCATAGAGGGAGGCGTTTGTCACATCCAGCAAATCCTGTGCTTCCTGTGAGATTCTGCCCACAGGGAACGTATAGCAGGTATCACCGTGAAAGCCGTTGATATAAGCTCCTACATCGATGCTGACAATATCGCCTGCTTTGATTTTGCGTGAACCCGGAATACCGTGAATGACTTCTTCATTGACAGAAACACATGCACTGCCGGGAAATCCGCCGTATCCTAAGAAAGACGGTACAGCACCCTGACTGATGATATAATCATGCACAATCTTATCAACATCTTTTGTTGTCATACCCGGTTCGAGGGCACGTCCTGCCTTGTGGCAGGCGGTACCGGCAATCCTGCCGGCAATCCGCATTTTTTCTAAATCTGTCTTAGATTTAATTGTAATACTCATTCAGTTTCAGCCCCCACTGCTTTCAGTGTCAGCTTCTTTGTATCAGCAACTTCTTCCTGTCCGATAACAGTTTCAAGTTTGCCTTGCTGTTCATAGTAAGCCTTGATAGGCTCGGTCTGTTCATGATAAGTTTGCAGACGGGAAATCACAGTTTCGGGCTGGTCGTCCTTGCGGATAACGGTTTTTGCACCGCACTTGTCGCACACGCCTTCCACTTTGGAGGGCTTGTACTGAATGTGATAAGAAGCACCGCAGCCCTCGCAGACTCTTCTGCCGGAAACTCTTTCTTTAATCGTTTCATCCGGAACATAGATTTCCACCACTTTGTCAATGCGGACACCCATTTTGTCAAGTGCCTCTGCCTGCGGAACAGTTCTGGGAAAACCATCCAGAATGAAACCATTCTTTGCATCATCCTGTGCAATACGGTCTTTCAGGATGCCGATTACAATATCATCGGAAACCAGACCGCCGGCTTCCATGACAGCTTTTGCCTTGAGACCATATTCTGTGCCGTTCTTGACCGCTTCACGGAGCATATTGCCTGTAGAAATCTGCGGAATATTGAGAGCCTCAGAAATTGCCTCTGCCTGTGTGCCCTTGCCTGCGCCGGGCGCACCGAGTAAAATCAGATTCATATACATGCCTCCTTTATCCTAAGAATCCCTTGTGATGACGCATCATCAGCTGAGATTCCAGAGTTCTTGCAGTTTCCAGAGCGACGCTGACTACAATCAGGATAGAAGTACCGCCCATGGAAAGGGAACGAAGACTGCTGTCAAACCAGCCTATTGCAATCGGCAGAATTGCGATAATTCCCAAGAATATCGCACCCACAAGAGTGATTTTGGAAAGCACTCTCTGAATATAATCAGAAGTGGGCTTGCCGGGACGAATTCCCGGAATGCCGCCGTTGCTCTGGCGGAGGTTGTTTGCAATCGTTACCGGGTCATACTGCATTGCTACATAGAAATAGTTGAATGCAATAATCAGTACCAGATACAGTACTGCATAGCCCCAGCTTGTTGTTTTGAAAAATTCGATAAAATGATAATAGAATTTCTGTCCGCCGGTTGCCGTTTCCAGTTCAGCCGCTTCAATCGGCTTGATGAACAGGCTGATGGTACTTGGCAGGGACATGAAAGACATTGCAAAGATAATCGGCATAACGCCGCTCATGCAGACTTTCACCGGAATATGTGTGTTCTGACCGCCGTACTGTTTTCTGCCAACGACACGCTTCGCATACTGAATCGGAATCCGGCGTTCAGCTTCGTTCATAAAGACAATAAAAATAATCATTGCCGCAAACAGCAGCAGGATTGCAATATCAACAAAGAAATACTTTGCCTTGTCCATCTGGAACAATGCCCACAGTGTACCTAAGTCAGTGGGGAATCTTGCCACGATGCCGGCAAACAGCAGAATAGAAATGCCGTTGCCGATGCCCTTGTCATTGATTCTGTTGCCCATCCAGACAACAAAGCTTGCACCGGCTGTGAAACATGCAACAATTACAATTGCTGCAAACCAGCCATATGCACCGGAAGTATACTGTACGGCATGTGCGCTGTTGCGCAGTGTCAGATAATATGCAACAGACATGAAAACTGCCAGGAGCAGGGCTACATAAGCAGTAATTTTGTTCAGTACCTTCCTGCCTTCTTCGCCTTCCTCCTGTAATCGTTCAAGAGGTGGCAGCGCATAGGTCAGAAGCTGTATAATAATAGACGAGTTGATATAGGGTGTAATTGACAGTGAAAATACAGTCGCTTTTGATAATTGACCACCGGTCAGAATATTCAGATACTCCAGAAAATTGCCGTCCGTGGCGTTGGTATTCATCCATTCCTGTACTGCTGACAGTGACAGGAACGGAACTGTAATCGCACCGCCGATGCGGAAAATAATAATCATGATGAGTGTATAGATAAACTTTTTACGGATTTCCGGTACACTCCAGGCATTTTTCAGTGTCTGAAACAAGTCAGATCACCTCGGCTTTCCCGCCTGCCTTTTCAATCTTCTCAGACGCAGATTTTGTGAACTTTGCTGCCTTAACTGTCAGCTTCACATTCAGTTCTCCATCGCCCAGAATTTTTATGCCGTCGCAAACTTTCTTCACAAGTCCGCTTGCTACCAGCAGTTCTGTGTCAACAACAGTACCTTCTGTGAATTTGTTCAGGTCGCTGACATTGACAGTTGCATAAGTTTTTGCAAAGATATTATTGAATCCTCTTTTCGGAATTCTTCTTGCAAGCGGCATCTGACCGCCTTCAAAACCGATTCTGACACCGCCGCCGGAACGGGCTTTCTGACCCTTGTGTCCCTTGCCTGCGGTCTTGCCGTTGCCGGAACCGTGTCCACGTCCGACACGCTTGACAGGCTTGTTGGAATCCGGAGCCGGTACGAGTTCATGAATTTGCATAGTGCTTGCTCCTTCCCGCTTACGCTTCTTC
>DJXC01000224.1 GCA_002449575.1 Ruminococcus sp. UBA7014 | reverse complement strand
CCCCAGAATACATAGCCGTTACCGCCAAGCTTGACAGTTGCTTCGATAGCTTTCTTAATCTGAGCAGCAGCATAAGCGAAAACATCTGCACTCGGAGAAGTGCCTGCACCATGCATATATCTGGGATGGTCAAAGCATTTTGCAGTACCCCAGAGTAATTTTTTAGAGGGGTCAGCTTTCTGGCGTTCAGCGATATAGTCAGTTACTTTGTCAAGTTTTGCATTAGTTTCTGCTAAAGAACCATATTCAGGGGATAAATCTCTGTCATGGAAGCAGTAATATTCAATAGAAAGTTTGTCCATAATCTCGAAAGCAGCATCTACTTTTGCAATTGCTCTTGCATCGGGGTCGGACTGTCCCCAAGTTTTATCAGCAGTGCCGACACCAAACATATCTGTGCCGTCGCCGCCCATGGTATGCCACCATGAAAGTGCAAATTTCAGCTGTTCTTTCATGGGTTTTCCGGCAACAACTTCATCCGGATTGTAGTACTTGAATGCTAACGGATTATCCGAACCTTTGCCCTCATACGGGATTTTCTTAATGTTTTTGAAAAATTCATTCATACAATTATCCTCCTGAATCAATTAAATATATATTCATTTTATCACAGATTCTGCTAAATGTCAAGGCAGTTTCTGTAAAAAAATATGCAAATCTGATAAAATCTGAAAATTTTCCGGAGAAAAAATCATATTGCCATATTTGCTAAAAAATGACTGACAGATTTGTGAAAGTCTATAAGTTTTATAAATTTTTTGTATCAATTTTTCGGAAGGGGTTGTATATTTTTTCTTTGTGTGTATAATAGAATTATCAATATTTCAACGTTGGAAGATTGTAGACATAACAGCAAAAAGCCCGTTCACAACGAACGGGCTTTTATTGATTATTGCAGAAGCGTGATTTTCTGATTTGAAATATCAAAATATTGTTCCAGAACTGCGATATAATACCGGAATACAACTTTTCCGTTATAGTACATGACATCGCCTTCTTCCGGAATTCCCAGTGTCACAAGGTCTTCGTCTGTCAAATCGGCAAGTTTTACGGTTTTGAAATCTTCTACAGTAATACCGAGCTTCTTTTTAGCTTTGTCGCTCAGACTATCCAGTTTCAGTGATGTTTTATCAGTATCCAGTACTTCCTGTTCTTTTGGTCCAAGTGCAATAACAGTCTGATGATAATCTGCTTGTTTCATGGAAATGACTTCGCCATTATTAAACGTTACCTGATAGGCATCTCTGTTGAGCATATCCATTTGTGTGTCAGTCAGTGTCACCTGAATATCTTCAGAAATTCCTTTCAAATCCTCTGTAATATCCTGACGGCTTTTTGTCTCCCATGTAATCTCAATTTCTTCCGGTTCTCTGAGCGGACGCTCCATCACGACATTGTGTGACAATCCTCTGATTTTAAACCAGAAAAGATGATAATACACTTTATCCATCGTGTTGCTTTCCATTGTGACTTTTGTACTGCCGTTGGAACTGTCCGTTGTATTATAAATTTCATAGCGGTACAGTCCTGAGGGCGAAACGCCTTCCTGAATCAATGTGGTCACTGTAGACGGTGCAAACATGGATGTGACTAAAAAATATACCAGCGCACCGAGTAAGTAAATCAGCAGAAAGATTGTTCCCCACACGGTTTTGGCGGTTTCACTGAAACCGGACAGAAAGAAAATCACTAACGAAACTATCACTGGCGGCAACAGAATTCCCCACTGTCCGAAATAAATCAAAATTGGAAACACCATTGCCGGAAGCATAATCAGGCTGCAAATTTTCGTGAGAAACTGTTTTCTTGTATATAGCATGACCGCCAGTGCCAGAACTGAAATTCCTGCCACAATCATGCAGGCTTTTGTAGCATCAATCAACTCCAGCTTAAAGAATATAGAATGATATGCAAAAAATACGATAAACGCACAGTACAGCGGACTGAGCAGTGACAATACCCGTTTTACCCAGATAACATAATCCCTCTTTTCCGGTTTTTCCCGTTCCCGTGAGGTAGTATGCGGATGTCGTATTGCTGCGGCTTTACTCATGTTCAGATTACCCTTTCTTTTTGTTTTTTATTTATTCTAAAATATCAGCATTTCCAAAAAACAGATACGCTCTTAGTTATTATACCATTTTTATTCAGAAATGGCAAGTAGTTTCTGAAAAATATTTTTAAATTTTTTCAAAAAAACTCTTGACAAATCTTTTCAGATATGCTATAATCATGTTAGTTTTTAAAAAGTCAAATCCTGAGAGCAGAAGTAAGTAACTTCATGACACAGTGTTCAGAGAGCCGCTATCTGGTGAAAATGCGGTACATATGCTGTGAGGTGAATGGGTCTGTGAGGAGCAAAGGAGAATTTTTTCAGTATCCTGCGCCGTTTGCCTTACGTTATCAAGGCAGGATATGTCTGTATCCGGAAAGAGGGATAATTTGTTATCAAATTATCTGAAATTGGGTGGCACAACGGTCAATCGTCCCATAGTATTGGGAAGATTGGCTTTTTTTATACCTTTTTTATCATTATTATCAACCATAAGGAGGAGTTTCATCATGTTGTTTCCGTCACTGGAAGAAGTCAGAAAACTTGCGGAAAATTATACTGCTGTTCCCGTCTTCTTCACATTCCCGGCTGACCACAGAACACCTATCAGTATCTATACTGCCTTGTCCGAAGGAGAAGAAAATGCTTTCCTTCTGGAAAGTGTCAACAATGGCACACAATGGGACAGATATTCTTTCATTGGTTTTCACCCCGCTCAGGAAATCCGCACGCAGGGCGCACAGATGCATATTACCGTCAGCGGTGTAAGCGAAACTATTACTGAAGAAAATCCCTTTGCCAGACTCCAGACCGCCCTTGATGCCAGAACTTCCCCGAAGCTTGAAAATTTCCCCTATTTTACAGGAGGGTTTATTGGCTACTTTGCGTATGATGCTGTGAGATATACTGAAAAGAAATTAACCAATGTTCCCGAAGATGATATTCAGATGCCTGATATTCACCTGTTTGGTTATGAAGAATTGGTCGCTTATGACCACCTCAACAGCAATGCAATTGTGATAATTAATCTGAATGCTTCTGAAAATCTTGAAACCCAGTATAAAAATGCGGAACTCCGTGCTGCACAGATTGCCGCTAAAATTGATAATTATCACTGCCGTGGTCAGTTCCGTGATGATGAACCTGCTGTTCGTGTCGGCTCAAATGTCACCAGAGAAGAATATATTTCTATGGTGAATCAAGCAAAAGAAAAAATTTTCGCTGGTGATATTTTTCAGGTCGTCCTCTCTCAAAGATTTGAAATCGAAAATCCGCCGTCCAGCTTTGAAGTCTACCGCCGTCTGAGAGCTACCAATCCTTCTCCTTATCTGTATTACTTCAAAACCAAAGACTATGAAATCGCCGGTGCTTCTCCCGAACTGCTCGTGAAAGTCAATGACGGCATTGCTGCAACAAAACCCATTGCCGGCACTCGTCCACGTGGCAAAACACATCAGGAAGACAAAGCTCTGGAAGTTTCCCTCCTTACTGACGAAAAAGAAAAGGCTGAACATACTATGCTTGTCGATTTAGGTCGGAATGACCTCGGGCGTGTCAGCGAATTCGGCTCTGTCGAAGTGACTGACTTCATGTATGTTGAACGCTATTCCAAAGTAATGCATCTTGTCTCTGATGTCAAAGGCAGACTTCGCCCGGACTGCAAACCGCTTGATGCTCTACAGGCTGTTCTTCCTGCCGGTACGCTCTCCGGTGCGCCGAAAGTGCGTGCTATGGAAATAATAGACGAACTTGAAAATAAAAAACGTGGTCTCTATGGCGGAACTGTTGGCTATTTCGGCTATAATGGTGATATGAATACCTGTATTGCTATCAGAACGATTCTTTTCCGCAACGGAAAAGCCTACATTCAAGCCGGTGCTGGTATCGTTGCCGATTCTGACCCCGAAAAAGAATTCGCAGAAACAACCCATAAAGCAAAAGCAATGCTGAATGCCATCAAGGAGGCAAGACAATCATGATTCTGGTTATTGACAACTATGACTCTTTCACATATAATCTTTGCCAGTACCTCGGCGAAATGTATTCCGATATTCTGGTCAAGCGCAATGATGCAGTTACTATTGAGGAAATCAGGAATCTCAATCCAAAAGCTATTCTGATTTCTCCTGGACCTGGTTATCCGGATTCTGCCGGAATCTCTGTCGAAACTATCAGAACTTTCTCCGGAAAAATTCCGATTCTCGGCGTTTGTCTCGGTCATCAGTCCATTGTACAGGCTTTCGGCGGAAAAATTATCCCTGCTCATCAGCTGATGCACGGAAAATCCAGTAAAATCCGCTTTGAGGAAAAACATCCCTTGTTCCGCCATATCCCGATACCCTTTACTGCCGGACGTTATCACTCCCTGATTGCAGATGAAACTTCCCTTCCTGATTGTCTCCGGGTTATCGCACTTGATGAAAACGGTCAGGTGATGGCAGTCGCTCATAATGCACATAAAACTTACGGTCTGCAATTTCATCCGGAATCTGTGCTGACTCCTGACGGCAAACAAATTCTTCGTAATTTTCTGATTGCTGCCGATATTCTTCCTGCTGAACCTGAACCGAAAAAAATAAATCTTAAACCCTACTACAGCAAACTCATGCAGAAACAGAATCTTACAATACAGGAAGCAGAAGACTGCATGGACATGCTCATGAGTGGTCAGGCAACGCCGCTCCAGATTACTGCCGTTCTCACTGCCCTTGCTACAAAAGGGGAAACTCCTGACGAAATTGCCGGATTTGCCAAAGGCATGAGAGCAAAGGCAAGTCTTGTTCCAGATGAAACTGACAGTATTGATATTGTCGGTACTGGCGGTGACCAGTGTGCTTCTTTCAATATTTCGACAACTTCTGCATTTGTCGCTTCTGCCGCAGGTGCAAAAGTCGCAAAACATGGAAACCGCAGTGTTTCCAGCAAAAGCGGTGCAGCCGATGTTCTGGAAGCTCTCGGCGTGAAAATTGCCTCCAAACCTGAACAGGCTAAAAAATGCCTTGAAACAACCCGGCTTTCTTTCCTGTTTGCACAAAGCTATCATGCCAGTATGCGCTTTGTCGGTCCTGTTCGTGGTCAGCTTGGTGTCAGAACAGTATTTAATATCTTAGGTCCTCTCACTAATCCGGCTAAGGCTGATTATATCGTCCTTGGCGTTTATGAAAAATCTCTCACTGAAATTATGGCAAAAGTTCTTCAGCAAGTCGGCATTAAACATGCTATGGTCGTTTTTGGTAATGATGTCATGGACGAAATTTCTGTTTCTGATGCGACTACTGTAACGGAAGTCAACGACAAAGAAATCAAAACTTACGAAATTTCTCCCGAACAGTTCGGTCTGAAACGCTATGACAAGTCTGAAATTGTCGGCGGTACACCTGCCGAAAATGCCCAGATTACCAGAGGCATTCTTGATGGCAGCATAACAGGCGCAAAACGTGATATTGTCCTGATGAATGCCGGGGCTGCTCTTTATACTTACGGTGTTGCGGAATCCCTTGCTGACGGCATTCAAAAAGCTGCCGGAGCGATTGATAACGGCTCTGCTCTTGCAAAACTTGATGAATTTATCCAGTTTACCAATGAAATGGAGTGATTTCATGATTCTTGACGAAATCTGCAAACAACGAGAACTTCAGCTTACTGCCGAACAGAATCGTATCTCCTTTGGTGTAATGCGAACCCTCGCTGAAAAATCTCCTCAAAAGCCCGGCTTTATCAAGGCTCTTGGAAAATCCGGACTTTCCTGCATCTGCGAAGTCAAAAAGGCTTCACCTTCAAAAGGTTTAATCCGTCCTGATTTTCATCCTGTCGAAATTGCTGAACAATATCAGGCTGCCGGCGCAGACTGTATTTCCTGCCTTACCGAAGAATATTATTTTCAAGGCAGCAGCGAATATTTAAAAGCCATCACAGATTCTGTGACAATTCCTGTTTTAAGAAAAGATTTTATCATAGACGAATATCAGATTTATGAAGCAAAATATCTGGGTGCTTCTGCTGTGCTGCTCATTGCCGCTGTTCTGGAAGATACCAGAATCAAAAGCTATTTTGACTTAGCACATGAACTCGGTCTTGACTGTCTTATCGAAGTCCATACCCGTGAGGAAATGGAACGTATTCAGAAATTCAGTCCGAAGCTTATCGGTGTGAATAATCGCAATCTTAAAACTTTTGAAGTAAATCTTTCTGCCACGGCTGAACTTGCTTCTATGAGACAGCCCGGTCAGCTTCTGGTTTCCGAAAGCGGAATCAGGAACAATGCGGATATGAAAACCGTTCAGAAAAACGGCGCAGATGCTGTCTTAATCGGCGAAACACTCATGAGAAGCGACAACATTACCGAAACGCTTCACACACTCCGAGAGGGTACGGCATGAAGACGGCAGTCAAAATCTGCGGAATCAGACGGCGCAAAGATGCGGAAATTCTGAATCAGTATCCGCCGGATTATGCAGGTTTTATCCTTTCCGGCGGTTTCGGCAGAAGTATCGTTATGGGAACTTTCTATGAGCTGAAATCTTATCTCGATAGAAAAATTCAAACTGTCGGCGTTTTCGTCAATGAACCTATCGAAGAAATCAAAAAATGCGCCTATCACGAAGAATTAAATGTCATTCAGCTTCATGGTGAAGAAACTACAGCCTATATTCAGGAACTCCGGAACATCTTTCACGGCGAAATCTGGAAAGCCGTCAGAGTCCGTTCAACAGAAGATATTCGCAATGCGGATAACCTTCCTGTTGATAAATTAGTCCTTGACAGCTTTTCAGCCGTCAGCCACGGCGGTACAGGAACTTTAGCCCCTTGGGATATTATCAAAGAAAATCGTCCGGAACATGAGTTTTTCCTTGCCGGAGGCATTTCAGCCGAAAATGTTCTCGAAGCTGTTGAAACAGTTCAGCCGTTCGGTGTGGA
>DJXC01000044.1 GCA_002449575.1 Ruminococcus sp. UBA7014 | reverse complement strand
TCCCAGAGCAGAACCGGAACGCTGCTTTCTTCATCATGCTCCACCGTAGCCACTCCGCTGAACACCAGCCTGTTGCCTTTGAGGACGCTCGTGCCGAGAACCTTTGCCGTGGGGCAGCGGTACTGCATGGACGGAATGTCTAAGTTTGAGCCGTAAGCCAAATAAATCATTCTGAAAACCTCCATAGTCGTAGTTGGCGGGCTTTCTGCCCATCCGCTGTCACTATGTTACCATAAAAAATCACATTTATCAAGTGGATAAAAGCACAAATTGTTTTTGACGATTCTTCGCCGTTCCTTGTGTAGTTTACACCCATTCGCACAGCTTGCCGTGTAAGGCTTTCTGTGGGGCTGTCCGCCTTGGCGGGGCAGGTTTGCGGAGCGTTTCCGTCCTGCCCGACGTGTGCGAACGTGGCGGCTTTGTGAGGCAAGCCCTCGGCGGGGCTTATGCCCTGCCGAATCTAAAAGCGTTGTCCCCGTCAAGCTTTTCAGTTAAAACCTGTCTCGCTGTGGAGAATTCTGCTCCTACCATACCCATGCGAATCAGCCAGGTTCTCATTGCGAACTTCGGATTGTCGTGCTGCTGCGGTTTGGGGCTTGCGGTTTTGAGGTCTTTTGCCATCTGGCTCAGTGCAAGGCAGAGCTGAATGTAGGCTTTTAAGCGACCCGCATGAAGTCCGTTTTTTCTGCCGTTTGCAGGCTTTTCAAATTCAAAGCAGCGGAATTCCAGAGTACCCTTCGTAAAATGGTAGTTGGTGACGTGGTAGCGGCTCTCGTTGTAGTGCTGGCTTCTGCCGTAGTCTGCACCGTTTGCGGTGTACCAGATATCCGCAAGCTGTGCCATCGTAGCAGGCTTTTTCTTGTTTATCATCTCGATGAACTTCGGTTCAATCGTGCGGCAGTAGCGGTTGATTCTGCTCTCGTTCACATTCAGGGCTTCAAGAATCAGGTTTTCGTGGCTTGCCATGATGTTTGCAAGGTTTCTCAGGCTCTGCGGCGTGTGTCCCTGTGCGCCAATATGCACATGAACTCCAGCCCCGATTCCTGCATGGCTTACTGCCCCTGCCCTGCGAAGTCTTCTCACAATCTCCTGCAATGTTTCGATGTCCTCGTAGTGAAGAATCGGTGTGACCAGTTCGCACTTTTCGCTGTCCGGTCCTGCAATGCTTACATCCTTCTGGAATTTCCATTCTCTGCCTTCTGAATCCCAAGCCGACCAAGTGCAGTAGCCGTTGCGGCTTGCGGTGTTCTGGGTTCTGCCTGTTCCGAAGTAGTCGGCGGCAATTGTTGCGGCTTTTTCTCTGGTGATGTGGTTCATCTCAATTTCCACACCAATCGTCTGATTCTTCATTCTTGCAATCTGTGCTTCTGTTTTCGTGTTCATGGTGGTATCCTCCTGAGTTAATGTTTTTCTGGGGTTTTCCCCTTTCGGTAGTAACATATTAACTCGGTTTCGAGGATAAATCAAGCCGCTAAATTAACAGAATATAGCGGAAAACACACCTTTTATATCTGGTGTATTTATACACTTGATAAATTTGATTTTTTATGGTAAGATAAGTTATAATGAAAAAGCTGTCTCAATGACCGAAGCCCCCAGCTCAGTTGGAGACTGAGCCGGAGATAACCTCAAAATCATCTACTCCCTCAATAATGGCTAAACTTCTGCCGTTTTGCCAATTCATGTGGATATTGCCAGCATCATCAATCAAAGCAACCTCCCCAATCGTTCCAGAAGGAACGGGCGTGGGTCATTCATATGAATCAGGCGGATTTTTGTGCCTTTTGGGTATTTTGCACGGAGCTTTTCCAGTTCCTCATTATTCGGAAAATTCATAGTCGGGTTCTCCTTTCGGCTTGCCGTGGCGGAATGCACTGCTTCCGGTCAGATTGCGGAGCAGGACTTTTCTGGCGGATTTGTACTCACTGCCAATCATGCCCAGTCGGAGCAGAAAGCACCGAAAAGCATATTTTTCATTGTCGCTGGTATCCGGCTTGTTATTGACACGCTTCTGATTCTTTGCGAAATCGCACAGTTTCTCAATGAACGTGCAGTAAATGTCACTGTCAGAATCATCGTGCAGAGTGAACCACGGAAACTCAATAGTTTCATCTGTTTCGGTGATTTCGAGTGAATCCGTTTCAAAGGCGTGTTTCAGCAGGCGTTCCTTATTTGCCGCAATGCGTTTCAGGTTTTCGAGTGCTGTGCTGTCAAAGAAACTTTTTGGCATGGAAACTGTCAGCAGTTCCGGAGCTTCTTCCGCAGGATAGCCCGCCTTCTCCAGTCCGCTGAGAACCGTGTCCGTGAAATTTTCATCCATGCTGTCGTCAAAAGAAAGAACGGCATCCTTGTCCAGACGGAATGCACCAATCTGGTAGGCAAATGTCGGTGCGGCAAGGTACTCTGCCGGAGTTCCGGTCAGCTCTGCGATAGTCTGTGCCATTGCTTTCCGCTGTTCTTTCTGAATCAGGTATCTGATTTCCATATTGTGACCTCCTTTTTGTTTTGGTAGTCACATATTACCTCAGTTTTCACAGAATTGCAAGTGTCAGAAATGTAGAAATATCGCTAAAAATCATGTGAAAATTCTACAGTTCAGATGATGTGTATCTGAAAAATCAGAAATCACGCTGAATAGGGAAATTTTTATGATTTCAGAATGGGCATAGAATGCGTTCACTTTTGTGTATCTGAATAATAAGCGATTCCTGCAAGCACGAAATATCCGCAGTTCACGCATATCGCATTGCCGTACAATTTGTACTCGGCACTGTCAGAATATGGATTTGCAAGCCACTTTTTGATTTGCTTTTCCGTTTTCGGCTTTTTATGATTGATGCTGTTCCATTCGTTCCAGACATTTGTCCAGAACTGAATTTCCTCATCCGTTGGATTTGGATTGTCCAGATTTTTGCACCACCAGTCAGGCAGACCTTGCAGTCTGGCACATTCCGTTGGTGTCAGTCTGCGGACAATGTATGTCGGCTCATTGTTGGGAGCATCATTCACGACAGGCGGGTCTTTCCAATCCGATGCAACGAGCGTATTCGCTTTTTCGTGTGAAGCGACTGTGTGATGGGAATTTTTGCTTGTGGAATAATGGTCTCCATTTGGATGAGCGACTGTTGCAGGACCTCTTGCAACGGCAGTCCCTGCGACATCTTCCGAAACAGAAAAATGATTGTCCCTCGAAATAGCATAGGCTGTATCCGCCATTGCCACAGCAGGAACTTCCACGGTATTGAGCGTGTACATGATTTCGCTCTCTTTATAGCCGTTTCCCTGATGTGACGGTCTTGAGCCGTTGCCCTCAATCACAACCATACCGCCCTGATTTTTGCAGGGTGACTGATTGGAAGTATCCAGCGTCCGTGAAGTTTCCGCTTCATAGAATCCGCTGTGCGGATTGTCTGAAAGCATAGAATTGCTGTGCTTTGCACAAATTCCGTAAACTTTCGGAGCTTGGTGATGACTGTACCTGTCAGCAGAAGTTTGTATTCTGCTTTATCGCCAAGGTGTTGAACTGCTTTTGACTGTTTGGAGCGGTTTTCTTTAATCTTATGTCCTTCATCAGCAATGATAAGATTGGCATGAAATGCTGTCAGCTCCTGCTCCATTCTCCAGACAGTTTCGTAATTGACAACAATAATTTTCAGCTTGCCCGTCTGTCTGAATATCGTCTGCTGTTTTTTCTGTGCCATTGTTCCGGTCAGAACGTGCATCTCATAAGGAAAATCAGCAAATTTTTCAAACTCCTTTTCCCAGACCGGAAGAATACTTAGAGGAGCGATAATCAGGACAGTTTCAATCTTGTCCATCTGGTACAGAATTCCGGCAACGGCAATTGTTGTGATAGTTTTTCCTGTCCCCATATCCATAAGAAACGCTACTCCGTCACTTTGCTTCTGGTTATCAAACAAGCCGAATTTCTGACAAGCGAAATCGAAGGCTTTCTGCTGATGTTGATATGGTTCTGCACGGATTGGCATACAGAACGATTCTGCGTTCTTGTTCATGTTCTTTTCCCCTTCAAATTTTCAGTTTTTTCAGATTGCTGCGGATTGCACAGAAGAATGTCATTTCTTTGAGCATTTTTGCTCCTATACGGAGCAGTTCAGCCGTTTCTACATCCACTGCTCCGCTGTCTGCTCTGGCTTTCATTTCTCTGGCAATTGTGAGCTTGTCTTCATTGGGCTGTATCATTTTCTTCATTGGAATTTACCTCCATTTAAGCTGTTTCAGTATCGTATTTTCGGCATAAATCAGCACAATATACCGCCATGTCCCTGAGCATTTCTGCTCCCTCCATGATAGTTCCGATGTAACCTTCCGGAATATCGTCTGCCATAGACATAATTTTCTGACTGACTTCGAGACAACTATGCTCTGGAAATCTGTGTTTCAGTTGTCTTGTTCTGTCACTGA
This sequence comes from Ruminococcus sp. UBA7014, assembly GCA_002449575.1. GTDB lineage: Bacteria > Bacillota > Clostridia > Oscillospirales > Ruminococcaceae > UBA3855. Next base: position 12,928 of record DJXC01000044.1, on the reverse strand, counting down.
TAGGTTCTGCCGTTTCAGCAGATAAGTCATTGCAGAGCCATGCCGTTTTTCTGAGCAGTTCAGCTCCTTTGCGGATGGTTTTACCACACTCATCAGGCATATTCTCAGCACCCGATATGACTGCCATCAGCAGACTAACTTCCAGACATTTCTGTTTCATGATTTCATGTTTCATCCTGTTCACCTCAGCTTTCTTGCTTGATTCCTCTGAAATTTTTCAGTGACTCAAGCAGAATATATTGAATTTCAGCTTTCCGGTCTTCGTCTATGTAGCTGCATACTTTACCATTTGGCATCACTTTTGTGATGGTGGCAAATTTGTTGATGTAACTATCATAATACCGAAATACTCTCAACTGGGCTTCTTTATTGCCTTTAACAGCAAGGCGCTCAGTTTCAATATCAATTTTTTCCATTGTAATCTCCTTGGTAATTTTTCCTGATATTATCAAAAGCATTTTTCTTTCTTGAAGATACAGCACGTCTGGTTATCTTTAATTCTTTTGCAATTTCATTGAGTTTCATTCCATACCAGAATTCCATAATCAGAACTTCTTTCTGCCCTTCTGTCAGCAGAAGTATCGCATCATACAAGGATTTGTCTGTTAAATCGTAGGAGTATCCATTTCTGTCAGTAATAATATATTTTGAGAAATTGTTTTCTTCAATACTGTATGTATCAAGTGCGTGTCCGACCGTATCAGAATCAATCAGTATATAGCTGCTTTCTCTTTTTTCTGCATGGACAATATTTCTTCCGGCATTTCTTATTACTGACTTTACAAAACTATCAAAAGCAGCAAGTTCTTTTTCTTTATACTGTAGGGGAGTCAGCACAGTTTTCCCTCCCCTCTGTATTCAGTTTCAAGAATGAGCCTGATTGCCCCTTCTAAATATACTAAGACAAATCAGGGGTTAAAATAAGGAAAGTTGACTTTGTAAATTTTTTATGAACAAATCTGCATTTTGTTAAATTACAAACAAATGATTTATCATAAACTGAATTTCTATGGCAGAAAAAAGCTGTACTGCTCCGTCATTTCAGAGCAGTACAGCTTAAAAATCTTTCTAATGAACGTCTTTTGATTTTCAAAGAAAGATTTGTTTATTTTAATTTATCCGGAAAGTTACATATAAGTAAGTTGATATGACAGCGGATGTTTTCTCCAATAACAATCAGTATCGATAGAAACAAGTATCTTTCAAAATTTACCATCTTGGATTTTCTTCTGATTATATCAGATTATCTGTATTGATTCCCAACACTCTGGCGATTTTCATAAATGTCACAACATCAGGAACTCGTTCTCCGTTTTCCCAACGATAGACTGTTTGACTGGCAACATCCATTGCTTCTGCGAAATCTTTTCGGGACATTCCTCTTTTTTCACGGTATTTCTGAATTTTCTTGCCAATGATTGCTTTTCCTGCAAATTCATTTTCCAGCATTTCATCTGTAATATTAGAAACAGGAAAGCGGAGATGTGCAAGGGCATCTTCTATCATTTCCGTTGAAATAGGCTTTTCCAGAAAAGCACTTGCATAGGTGCTGTAACTTTCCAGTGCATATTTGCCATATCCGGTTACATAAATAATATTTGTTTTTGGCTTCTGGGCAAGTATCTTTCTGGCAAGGCTGATGCCGTTTGTACCGGGCATTTCGATATCCATGAAAATAATATCAAACTGATATTCTTTCATTAAATTCATGACTTCCTGTGCCTTGACTGTACCGATACAGACTGCATCTGGTAAAAGGTTTTGGATTTCGTCCATCAGGTCATTGACAATAAACTGATGGTCATCGACAATCAGAATTTTCATGTTAATCTCCCTCCGATTCCTGCGTTTTCGGCAGGCTGATATTCGCAACTGCACCACTGTCAGAAATAGTTAATTCCAATGTTCCATTGCATTGCAGTTCAAGACGTTTTCTGGTATTATCCAGACCGATTCCATTATGAAAAGGCGTATAGGGTTCTTTTTCATTGCCGGCTGTGCCGTTATCAAAAACAGAAATCATGATTCTGTCATTTTCTTCGTATGTCCGAATGGTGAGAATACCGCCTTCACGGCTAATCCCATGATTGACAGCATTTTCGATAATTGGCTCAAGGGAAAGCGGAGGAAGAAAGAAATCTGTCACTTTCAGGTCATAATGGATTTCTATTTTGTCAGTATAGTCAATCTGCACTAATGACAGGTAAATTCTGACATTTTTCAGTTCCTCTTCAAAAGGAATCAAATCATTATTCTGAATCGTGCTGATATGTGCTTTCAGGTATTTGGAAAAATTATCAATGCATTTTACTGCTGCCTTACTGTCATACTTGGCAAGAGAACGGATAATGCCGAGCGTATTATAAATAAAATGCGGCTGAATCTGATTCCGGAGAATCTGAAGATTTTTTTGCGTAATTTCAAGTTCTTTCTGTGTCACATTCTCGGTGATTTCGTTCCGATAAATCACAGAGAGATAGATATAATATTCCAGCATACAGAACGCTGTCACCGGAGTGGCAAGGCCGGTCAGAATATTTTTATATTCCAGTATTGCGTCTATGATTGCTAATAGCAGCATTGTCAGAATAATGATACTTTGTTTTCTGTTCTTCTTCTGAAAACGGCTGAAAGAGAATATCAGGAGCAATATAATATAAAATATCTGTGAGATAAAAATAGAATTTCCCAGCTTTCCGCTGTAAAAGAATCTGTTTTCATCCAGATAGAATGCAAGGTGACTTCCGGTAAATGCTGTCGAATAAATCACACCATTTATCAATGCCGGAATGATACAAAACAGCCTGTATTTCTTATCCAGAATCACAAGCACTTGTATCATAATCAGAAGCGGACGCAGGATATAAATTATCGCTGAAAGAAATGTCTGACTTCTCACATATGCCTGAGCATCCTCGAACGGAGCAATATATTGTTTCGTTTTGACGGCATCCAGTACAGTAATGACCAACAGCAGTATAATTCCTGTCACAAAAAATTTTGTAGCAGGGATTTTCACATCCCGATTGACAATCATTAAGGTAACCAGTCCGGAGAGAATCATCAAAGTTGTAAAAACGATTGTCAGATAATCAACACGCATAGGCATCTTCCTTTCTATCAAATTTCGGCAAAATGACGAAAACAGCAATAGTAATTTGTGCAGATGTACGAAAAACGGCAGTTTCACCAGATTGGTGAATGACTTTCTTTTGATTCCATGATACAATAAAATCATATCAATCCAAAAGGAGGATGATTATGGAACTTCTGAAAGAACATCAGCTTTCTATTATGCTGATGCTAAGCGGAATTTGTCGAATTATCACACTGTTTTCGATTTTCACGCCGTTATCTGCAAAACGGAAACAGGCATTGACTTTTATGGATTTCAGTGCAATGCTGTTACTTCTGTCTGACCGCTGTGCTTATATTTACAGAGGAGATACAAGCCCTCTTGGTTTCTGGATGGTGCGCATCAGCAATTTTCTTGTATTTTTCCTGACTTTGGTGATTATTTATACTTTTAATTTATATCTGATTGATTTGTATACCAATGAAGCAAAGCTGGAAACTATTCCCAAAAGACTGCAATATTCAAAAATTCTTGTTATCATAGGAGAAATTCTTGTTATCATTTCGCAGTTTACTGGATTTTATTATACTTTTGATGCAACAAATCATTACCAGAGGGCAGGCGGTTTTATCATCTGCTATATTCTGCCCCTGACGATTTTAATATTACAGCTTTCTGTAATTGTACAGCATTATGGGCGATTAAACAAACTCATTCGCATTTCTCTGCTATTATTTACATTGATACCGCTGACTGCCTCTATTATACAAATATTCACATACGGCGTGTCATTGACAAACATTTCTCTTGTCGGACAAGTCGTTATGCTTTATCTTTTTGCACTGCTTGACATGAATCAGATGATAAAAGTCGCTCATGAACGTGAATTGGAACTGCTCAAAAATGAACAGAAACAAATGCGTCTGATGATTGGACAGACCGCCTAGGCATTGGCATGGGCAATTGATGCCAAAGATAAGTATACGCACGGACACTCCAGACGAGTGGCGGAATACTCACAGTCAATTGCAGAATTAGCAGGAAAACCTGACAGGGAATGTGTAGAAATCTATCTGATAGCACTTCTGCATGATGTCGGAAAAATCGGCATTCCTGACGGAATCATCAACAAGGACGGCAGACTGACAGATGAAGAATTTGCAGTCATTAAAACACATCCTGTCATTGGCGATCAGATTCTTTCCAGAATCAAGCAGTTTCCTGATTTAAGCATTGGTGCGAAATATCATCATGAGCGATATGACGGCAGAGGCTATCCCGAAGGGCTGAAAGGTGAGGAAATTCCCGAAATTGCAAGAATTATCGCTGTCGCTGATGCTTATGATGCAATGAGTTCCAAAAGAAGTTACCGTGACTGCCTTCCTCAGGAAGTTATCAGAAATGAGATTGTCAAGGGCATGGGTACACAGTTTGACCCGAAATTTGCCGGCATCATGTTGGAACTAATTGACAAAGATAAAAACTATCACATGCGTCAGACAGATGATGATTAAAAGTATAGTTTCATTTTACCATAGAAAAAAGCAAATGTCATTCACCAATCCGGTGAATGACATATTTTTGTCATCTTTCACAATGATACAAGATTAAAATTATTGATTATGCTCAATATTTTGTAACATATTACAAAGTGCTTATTTCAATTTTGTGCATTGATACAAAAAATGCATTTTCACCAGATTGGTGAATGACAAGCATATTTTTGGCATGTTATAATGAAATCAAAGTAAAAATAACAAAAGGAGAATTACTTATGAGTATAAAATATTATTTACTTTCACCAATGTATTCTCTTCGAGGATGGAAATTACTTCCCTATGCGATTCAGCATTTGTATTATCCAAAAACAGAATTTTTCCGTGAACATGAATGGAATCTGCTGAAAGCCTGTGACGGCAATACTGCCATTGAATGGGATACACTCCCCGACAATGACCGTGCATGGTATGAAAAATGGGAAAAAGGCGGTTTTATTTTCCCTTGTGAAAAAGGTACGAAATTAAGACCAAATCAGGAATATCGCTTTTATCATGCAAGATTCAAGGAGAGTGTACAATGGTCAATCACCGGAAAATGCAATTACAAGTGTAAACATTGTTTTATGTCTGCACCTCATGCCGCACAGGGTGAGCCAACATGGGAACAGCTGATGACAATGCTCGATGCATTTGAAAGATGCGGTATCAAGGGACTGAATCTCACAGGCGGTGAGCCTATGATTCGCAAGGATTTCTGGGATTTGGTAGACGAAATCTTAAAGCGTGGCATGGTTGTGCCTGTACTTTATTCTAATGGTCTGCTGATTACAGATAAATTTCTGGATGAACTTGAAAAACGTCATATGCACCCATCCATTCAGTTCAGCTTTGATGGTGTCGGCTATCATGACTGGATGAGAGGAGTTGACGGCGCAGAAAAGATTGTCATTGATGCACTCCGCCGGTGTCAGGAACGTGGAATCAGAACTTCCGTTTCTATGGTACTGTTCAAAGATAATAAAGATAGTATCCGTGATTCGGTCAATCTGATGGCGGAACTCGGCTGTTTCGGTCTGAAAATTGGAAATGCTTCCCCGCAGGGAGAATGGAAAGACCAGCCGGAACATTATCTCTCACAGGCAGAAACTTATGAAACATTTCTCGAATACATTCCTCATTATTTCGAGGACGGCAAGCCGATTTCATTAGGATTGGAAGGATTTTTCAACTATGAAAAACAACTGGATGAATCCGGCTCTTATAATGAAAAAAGCATTTCGGAGCAGGATTTCGGCAAAGTCCTGATGTGTGGTCATGTTCGCCGTGAAATGTACGTCAGTCCAAAAGGGAATGTTCTGCCGTGTATGTCTATGGTGGGCGGACCCATTGAAGAACAATTCCCCAATATGCTGGAAATTCCATTGGAAGAAATTCTGGATACCAAATCTTTGTATATGGATATTGTCAATTTCCGTGTCAGCGATTTCATGGAACATAATCCGGAATGTCAGGAATGTCAGTACAGAACTGATTGCTGTGGCGGATGCCGTGCCATTGCCGTCAGAGACCATCCGACTGATTATTTTGCCAAAGACCTCATTACTTGTGAATATTACAAAGGCGGCTGGAAAGATAAAAAAGATGCTTTGCTGAAAAGTATCGGACAGCTGTAAAACGATTGGGAGAATTTATGATACAATACAGTCTTGATGAACAGGAGAAACAGGAGCTGGAACATTATTTCAGCAACAGATTTTCCGGATGTCCGGAAATCGAAAACCAGAATACAGACTATCTGAACGGCTGGACAAATATTGTTACTCTTTTTGCATTTTTTGGTGCAGAACAGATTATCAATCAGAAACTTTGTCCGAAATATCCTGTAAAATTTTACTGTCCGGAACAAGTCAGAATTGAAATTTATCCGTCTTTTGCCGGAGAAATCCCGATTATCTATGCAGACGATGCACGGGACTTTGAACAGCTTGTGACAAATATTGTACACAAGGGCATCCGACCGGAAAATATTTCTCAGACAGGTGCATCGTTCGTTTCAGGGAAAACAATCTGGTTTATCATTCTTTCTGCAAAGCCTTACAGCAATGTGACTGCTGGAGAAATTGGACTTGATGAAAAAACATGGACAGAAAAATCCATGCTGATTCGCCGGAGTCATGAATGTACACATTTCTTTACAAAGCAGATTTACGGTATTTCCAATAATATTCTGCACGATGAGCTGATGGCAGATTTTATTGGTCTTTATGATGCGTTCGGATTTTATAAAGCAGAATGGTTTCTGCGATTTATGGGAATCATTACAGGCAATGGCGGAAGAATGGCAGTCTATACAAAAGATTTATCCGCAAAAGTAAAGGTTGCTGCGACTGCCATTATAAGTCAGGCAGCATATCAGCTGGAAAAATGGTCTGAAACAGAACAATTTCTGAAAATGACAAATCCAGAAAGAATTAAACTGATGTGTCAGACAGGCATTTCACAGCTCGTTTCCAGAATATAAAAAAATAACGAAAGCAGGTGATAGAGATTGAGTGAAAGAAAGAATTTCGGATATATATCCAATATCAAAACCATCAGCTTAGTTGGTGTTGTTTTGTTTCATTGTATGCTTTTTTATGCAGACAATCCTTTTTTCCCTGAAAGTGCAGACTTTGCTTCTCCGGTTGTTGAGTTTCTGTGCAACATTTTCGATGCTTCTTTGATAGCAAGTTTTGTATTTTGCTCAGGCTTTCTGTATGCCTACAGCATTTCTTATAAAAAACGAACTTTGACGGAAAGCATCATAGAACGTGCAAAACGGCTGATAATTCCCTATTATCTTTATGGTGCGTTTTGGGTTGTGCCATTGTATACGTTTTTTAATATCAATACATTTGGTCGTCCAGAAGGTGCAGGCTATCTGACAGGATACAAATTTATGCTGCTTGGCTGTTTTGCTGACCATCTCTGGTTTTTATGGATGCTTTTCTGGGTTTCTCTAATATTTATTCTGATGAAGCCTTTACTTCAGAAAAAATATCTGCCGGCGGTGTTTCTGATGACAGTCATTTTATCTCTGATTGACCAGATTTTTCTTGCAGATGTTTCCTATTTCAAGATTAGTCAGATTGCTCCTTATCTGCTGTGTTTTTTCTTTGGTATTGTTTTTTATTTCTTTCTGGATAAAATAGAACAGCTTCCGGTCTGGGCGATGTTTTTATTATCCGGTCTGATGCTGATTGGCTGTCTGTTTTATGGCAAAGCGGCAGAAATTCATTTTGCATTAGGCTGGCTGTGTAAAATTTCCTCAGCGTTTATGACGTTTTTCCTGTTTCTGGCATTGGAGCGTATTGGAGTTTCAAAAAACTTTGAAAAGCGAAAGCTATGGCAGTATACAGCAAAACACAGTATGCAGATTTATCTGCTGAACTGCCCGTTTATGTATCTTTATTTCAGATTATTATATCCCATCATTGGGCAGAATGTATTTCTATGTGTTTTGATAAATTTTGTTCTGTGTATGCTGTCGCTTTATATTGCTGTATGGATTCAGGATACTGTCAAAAGATTGGTGAAAGATAGGAGCAATTCCCATGCAGAATCCTAAAAATAATATTGTCAAACAAATCAACCGACCTATTGCTATTTTCGAGATTATTTTTATTCTGCTTAGTGCAGTATCGCTTTTCATGTATAATATGCACCATTATATCAATGACCGATTTGAAAGCGGTAACAAGGTCGGGCAAAATACAGCGGCAATATTGGAAAGCTATCAAAGTCTTGGATTCCTGATTCCTTACTGGCAGGAACATTTTGAAGAAATGGAATTTTTCTATGATGATACAGAGAAATTCATTCAGAAAGAAAATGCACTCAGAAAAAAACTGCCTGAACTGACAGAAATTGAATACATCACCAGTCAGGATGCTGAAAATCTGGATGCGGACGGGCAGAAATTATTAGCCGAAATATGCTATTTCCAGCTCAGTCAGACTTTTGACCGGAATAAAAGGACATATCAGCCATTATATTTATACAGCTTTGTTGTAAGAGATAACGAAATGTTCTTTTTGGTGACGGGTGCAAAGGAAAATGAACTCCGCATCAGCTCCGGAGGGGAATATCTATATGAATTGGGCTGTACAAATCCTTATCAAAAAGGCTGGTATCCAATACTGGATGAAATATTAAAAACTGGTCAGCCCTCTCCTTCAATGGAACTTTCTATGCAGAAAGGTGCTGACAGAAGTGTCGTTCATGTATTTGAACCGGTCTATGTAGATGATGAACTTGCAATGATTGTAGGAGTTTCCATGCAATGGAAAGACCTGCTTTCAGGGACACTCAGAATTTCTTGTCTTGTAGCAGTCATTACTGGATTATTATTTGTCATTTTAGGAGTTGTATTTTTACGGCTCCTGAAAAAAATTGTAATTAAGCCGTTAAGAAAAGAACAGGACAGCATCAATCAGTATAAAGAAACCAAGAATGCTGAAGAAACAATACAAGAATTAAGCCATATCTCCTGTGAAAATGAAATTGAAGAACTGGCAGAAGATTTTTCTTCTATGATTCAGGAAATTGAAAATCATATCAAAAATATCCGTACTGTTACCGCAGAAAAAGAACGTATTAGTGCTGAACTGGATATGGCAAAAAGTATTCAGGAAAGTCAGCTTCCCAGTATATTCCCTGCTTTTCCTGACAGACCAGAATTTGATATTTATGCTTCTATGACTCCTGCAAAAGAAGTCGGCGGAGATTTCTATGATTTCTTTTTCATTGACAATAACCATCTTGTCATGGTAATGGCAGATGTTTCAGGAAAAGGAGTTCCGGCAGCATTGTTTATGATGGCTTCTAAAATTCTTATTAATAATTATGCCATGATGGGACTTTCTCCTCATGAAATATTGGAACGTACCAATGAAACAATTTGTAAAAATAATCAGCTGAAAATGTTTGTGACGGTCTGGATTGGTATATTAGAAATTTCTACCGGAAAGGTCATAGCTGCAAATGCTGGTCATGAATATCCCATACTCCGTCAGCCCAATGGTGAGTTTGAACTCTTTAAGGATAAACATGGTTTTGTAATTGGTGGTATCAAAGGAAAAAAATACAAGGAATATGAATTTACAATGCAAAAAGGCAGTACTCTATTTGTCTATACTGATGGTGTTCCAGAAGCAACTAACGCAAATGAGGAATTATTCGGTACAGAAAGGCTGTTAGAAATCCTAAATCAAAAACCTGATGCAATGCCTCAGCAATTATTGACAAATGTACATGAAACTGTCAACACTTTTGTCGGAGATGCTCCGCAGTTTGATGATTTGACAATGCTTGCAATTACATTGCTGTAATTACAATCAATATTTATTATTTTAATTGGAGGTTATTTTATGAAAATTACAATGAACAGAAACGGAAACGAACTGATAGTTTCTTTGGAAGGCAGACTGGATACGCTCACTGCTCCTGAACTGGAAGAACAGCTTGAACCGGCTCTTGACGGTGTGGAAAAGCTCGTCTTTGATTTTGCAGAACTGAAATATATTTCCAGTGCCGGACTTCGTGTCCTCCTGACTGCGATGCAGGTCATGGAGGAACAGGGCGAAATGATTGTAAAGAATGTCACCAGTGAAGTCATGGAGATTTTTGAAGTAACAGGTTTTATCGATGACCTGAATATTGAATAAGGAGTAATGAACATGAAAGAACTGGATATTCTGGCAGTCAAGGAAAATCTTCCGGAAGTGCTTGCATTTATCGACAGTCAGCTGGAAGAACTGAACTGCGGAATGAAAATCATCACACAGATAGATGTTGCGGTTGAGGAAATTTTTGTCAATATTTCAAGTTATGCATACAATCCTGAAACAGGTCCGGCTACCATCAGGGCAGAGATTACAGAAGAACCGCTTTCTGTTATCATCAGTTTTATTGATAACGGAAAGCAGTATGACCCGCTTGCCAAACCTGACCCGGATGTGAAGATTCCGCTGAAAGAACGCAAAAAAGGCGGTCTTGGAATTTTCATGGTCAAAAAGACAATGGATGATGTATCTTACGAGTATAAAGATGGTCAAAACATTCTGACAATCACAAAGACTATCAGCTAAAGGAGGATGCATATGGCAGAACAGCAGAAAAACAGCGTTTTCCGTCAAAAATCACTGGAAACGATTTCTTCACCGGAACAGCTGACCGATTATCTCCGTGTGACAAATCCAAGTATCTGGGTGATTCTTGCGGCTGTCATTCTTCTTTTAGGCGGTCTGTTCGTATGGAGTACAGTAGGAAATCTGGAAACTATCGCAAACGGTACGGCAGTTGTCGAAAACGGCACAGCACAGATTCTGCTCATTGATACCGATAAAGGCACAGTATCATCCGGCATGACAGTCCGCATCGGTTCGGAAGAATCTGAAATTTCTACCACAGAACAGGACGAATACGGCAGATTGATTGCCTATGCTCCTGTATCTGTAACTGACGGAAAATATGATGTAAAAGTCGTAACAGAAAGTATTACTCCTATCAGTTTCCTGCTCAGCTGAAAGGAGGTTCACAATGGCAGAAAAGAAAATCAAGCCAACAATTACCAAAGGCGTGGCAAAAGTTCCGGTTATCATGCAGTTAGAAGCTCTTGAATGCGGAGCAGCTTCTCTGGCAATGGTGATGGCTTACTATGGAAAATGGATTCCGTTGGAACAGGTTCGTTCTGACTGCGGTGTGTCCCGTGACGGCTCGAATGCGAAAAATATCTATAAAGCCGCTGAAAGCTATGGTTTCAAAGTGGAAGCCTTCCGACGTTCGCCGGAAAGCATCAGAGAAAAGGGGAAATTTCCTTGTATTATTCATTGGAATTTCAATCATTTTGTCGTGCTTGACGGATTCAAGGGAAAATATGCCTGCATCAATGACCCTGCAAAGGGATTTATCAAAGTCACAATGGAGGAATTTGACAAGGCTTTCACAGGCGTGACTATCATACCAACTCCAAGTGAAAAATTTGTTCCAAGCGGAAAAAGAAAGAGTACGCTCGAATTTGCAAAAAATCGTCTTACCGGAGCAGGTGCGGCAGTTGTCTTTGTCATGCTGACAACAGTGATTTCTTCCTTATTCGGCATTATCAATCCAGTCATGTCAAAAATCTTTATGGACAGACTGCTGACAGGTCAGAACCATGAATGGCTGATGCCCTTTATTGGCGTAATGGCAGGTCTTGCCGTCATTCAGCTGGTTGTTGCATGGGTGCAGACAATTTATAATCTGAAAATCAACGGTAAAATGTCTGTTATCGGCAGTACTACTTATATGTGGAAAGTCCTGCAAATGCCGATGGAATTTTTCTCACAGCGTATGGCTGGCGATATTCAGTCCAGACAGGGAACAAATGCAAGTATTGCAAGTACGCTTGTGAATACATTCGCTCCACTGATGCTGAATACTATCATGATGATATTTTATCTTGTTCTAATGCTCAAACAAAGTCTGCTTCTGACAGCTATCGGCATCAGTACGCTTGTATTAAATATTTTTATGTCCAGAATGATTTCTGAAAAGCGTGTCAATATCACGAGAGTAATGCAGAGAGATACAGCAAAATTATCTTCTACGACTGTTGCCGGAATTGAAATGATAGAAACCATTAAGGCAAGCGGTGCGGAAAACGGATTTTTCCAGAAATGGGCAGGCTATCAGGCTTCTGTTAATGCACAGGCTGTGAAATCTGCAAAGATGAACAATTATCTTGGTATGATACCGGCATTTTTCTCGACATTTGCGAATTATGCAGTCATGGTCATGGGTATCTGGTTCGTCATGAACGGAAAGTTTACCCTTGGTGCATTGCAGATGTTTCAGGGATTTTTAGGCTCTTTCATGTCACCAGCAATGACGCTTGTCAGTGCAGGACAGATCATTCAGGAAATGCGTACCCAGATGGAGCGTGTCGAAGATGTTATGCAGTATCCGTCAGATACGAATGTTGTCAATGTTGTTTCTTCAGAGGAGAAACTCAAGAAACTCAAAGGCAATGTCGAACTGAAACATGTGACTTTCGGCTATTCCAAACTTGCTGACCCTCTGATTAAAGATTTCTCTATGACGATGACCCCCGGCAGCAGAGTGGCATTTGTGGGAACTTCCGGCTGCGGAAAATCCACACTTTCAAAGCTGATTTCCGGCTTATACAATCCGTGGGAAGGTGAAATTCTCTTTGACGGAAAGCCTCGTTCTGAAATCAACCGTGCAGTCATGACAGGTTCGATTGCAGTTGTTGACCAGGATATTACACTATTCGAGGGAACAATTGCCGATAATATCAAGATGTGGGACGAAT
>DJXC01000237.1 GCA_002449575.1 Ruminococcus sp. UBA7014 | reverse complement strand
CGAAAGCATTTCCGAATTCATGCTGTTTTATTCTGGTTTGTCCTCACTGTCCAGAATGGATACCGGACGGGACGGTGCAATGGTAGAAATGGCATGTTTGTAGACAAGCTGCTGCTGTCCGGCACAGTCAAAAATGACAACATAATTGTCAAAGCCTTTGACAATGCCTTTGCACTGGAATCCGTTGACCAGATAGGTTGTCACCATAATTTTTTCCTTGCGAGCCTGATTCAGAAAAGTGTCCTGAAGATTCATTCCTTTATTCATAGTGTAAAGTAATCTCCTTTCAAAATAAAAACATTATGATTTTTTAGTCTGTGACATTACGTCATTATTCATTATAGCACAAATTTTCAATTTTGGCTATCATTTTTTCAGCTTTTTCAGAAATTTCTTGCAGTTCATCATTTTTACTCAATATCAACCAATGAATTTGAGCATTTCGACGAAACCACGTCAGCTGACGTTTGGCATACCGGCGACTTTCCTGCTGAATCATGGCGATACAGTTTTCAAGGGTATCCTGATTTTGCAGGTAGGGAAGCAGTTCTTTATAGCCAATAGCGGCAGAAGCTGTTCCGGAAGCGTCTGACTGATATGCCTGCCGGACTTCTTCCAGCATTCCGGCATCCAGCATTTTATACACACGCTGATTGATTCTGTCATATAAATTCTGCCGGTCAGCATAATCCAGACCCAGCAGAATGGCATGATACGGAGATTCTTTTGCAAGATTCTGCGCTTTGTATTCTGTAAAAGTTTTTCCGGTGCGCAGACAAACTTCCAAAGCACGGACAAGCCGGACAGTATTATTGACATGAATTTTTTCAGCGGCTGCCGGGTCAAGTTCCAGAAGCTGCTGATATAATATTGCATTGCCTTCGGTCTGCGCTCGTGCAAGAAGTTCCTGCCGAACAGAAGTATCTTCCTGTTCCGGAGAAAATTGCAGACCGTTCACAACGCTGTCAATATATAAGCCTGTACCGCCGACTAAAATCGGCAGTTTTCCTCTTGCAGAAATTTCCTGAATTTTCTGGCTGGCAAGACTGACATATTCGGCAACTGAAAAATTTTGTGAACGCTTGACAATACTGATAAGATGATGAGGAATCTGTTGCATTTCCTCCTGTGTAGGCTTGGCGGTTGTGATGTCAAGTCCTTCATAAATCTGCATGGAATCGGCAGAGATGATTTCGCCATTCAAGCGTTTGGCAAGTTCTACGCCGAGTGCAGTCTTGCCCGAGGCGGTTGCACCGACAATTGCTAATAATTTCTGTTTTTTTATCATATTATATAATTCTCTTAAACTGTTTTTCAAGCTGATATTTCGATAAGACAAACATTACAGGTCTGCCGTGCGGACAATGACGGATATTTTCATCCCGGCAGACCTGCTCTGCAAGAGACTGCATTTCTTGTAATGTATTTTTATCATGCGCCCGGATTGCCGATTTGCAGGCTAATTCATGAAGTGTATTTTCCAGCGCACGACTCTGCGGATTGACTTTTCCCAGATATAAATTATGGGCGATTTCCTGAATAATTTCTTCCAGATTCATTTCTGAGAAAAACAGCGGTGCGGCTGTCGCTGTCAGACAGGGCTTTTCTGAAAAATCAAAAGTAAAGCCCAGACGTTTCAGCAGTTCCGGATTTTCCTCCATCACAGAAAATTCTTCCAGTGTCAGCAGCACTTTACAGGGAGACAATAATGCCTGCCGGTACTGCTGACAGTTTTCTTTCCGGAGACGTTCAAAAATAATCCGCTCATGAGCAGCATGTTTGTCAATGATAATCATGTTATCGCCAGCCTGTGCAGTAATATAATTTCCGAACAGTTCACCGATAACCTGAATATTCTGAAACATTTCTTGTTCCGGCGGAAAGACCGGGTCTTGATATTCCTGTACTGTTTCTGGTTCGGGGTCTTCTTCCGGAGCAGAAATCTGTATTTCTTCTTCCAGTTCTTCCGGTTCTGGATGAATGTCCAGATAACTGTCCGGAACGGTCAGTGTTTTCGGGAGTGGTTCTCTCACATACCGAGAGGGTTTCGGTTCTTCGGGTTCTTGTTCCATATAGCCGGATGGCTGGGGAAGATTTATCTGAAAAGGCATATCCTGCTGATTCAGTGTCTGAAAACGTGGTTTTTGTTCCGGAATCTGGGGACGGCTGACCGGAGCAGAAGGTTCTGAAACTAATGGTTTCTGTGTATATTCCGGCTGAGGTGTGCCGCCGTACCAGTCCGCTTTCCGGGTCTGGAATTCATAAATCAGACCATTTTTCAGAAACGCATTCTTGACGGCGAAATATACTGCATCAATCACTTGCTTTTCTTCTGAAAACCGGACTTCGGCTTTTGAGGGATGAATATTGACATCCAGAGAATCAGCAGGCATATCAAGCATCAGCACACATGCCGGAAATTTTCCGGTCATGAGCAGATTTTCATAGGCACTTTCCAGCGCAACAGAACAGCTTTTTGACTTGACATATCTGCCGTTGACAAAGAAATTCTGAAAGCTTCTGTTATTCTTGGCATACAGCGGCTTGATGACATAGCCGTTCACAGAAATGCCATCCTGTTCATGACTGACCGGAATCAGGTCACGGGCAAAATCTTTTCCATAGACAGCATGAATTGCTTCTATCAGTTCACCAGTGCCATCAGAATGGAAATCAAGTTTGTTATCCCGGATAAACTTGAAAGCAATTTCCGGATGGGAGATTGCTATTTTCTGGATAATCTGAGAGATAGCATTACCCTCAGCAACATCTTTTTTCATGAATTTTCGTCTTGCCGGAACGTTGAAGAACAGGTCTCTGATTATCAGAGTTGTACCGTCCGGGCAGCCGCATTCTTCAACTTCTGTATCTTCACCGCCTGCAATTTCGTACTGACTGCCGAATTCCTCTTCTTTTCGTTTTGTCAGAACCGTGACACGGGAAACTGCCGAGACAGAAGCCAGAGCTTCGCCTCGGAATCCAAGTGTATGAATATTTTCGAGGTCAATTTTTTCTCTGACTTTGCTGGTGGCATGACGGAGAAAGGCTTTCGGAACGTCTTCGGCAGACATGCCGCACCCGTCATCTACAATTCTCATAAAAGTCGTACCGCCGTTTTTGATTTCGACAGTAATTCTTGTTGCGCCGGCATCTATCGAATTTTCGACTAATTCTTTAATGACAGAAGCCGGCTTTTCGATAACTTCTCCGGCAGCGATGAGTTCCGAAACCGATTTGTCCAGTACTTTGATAACAGACATGTTTTCTCCTTTCTGTTAATTCAGCATAGAATATAATTCTTCGAGAAATTCACGGCATTCAGAATCAGATAATTCTGCAATATTGGTTCTTCGGAGTTTCTTGGAAATTTGATTTTCCTGCTGCATATCGAAACTGAACTGTTCTTCCGGTTCGGGGACAGTTTGCTTCTGAATCGGCTTGTTTTCCTCCATTTCGTGAAGGAGTTCTCTGGCACGTTCAAGAACCTTGTTCGGGAGTCCGGCAAGTTTGGCGACATCAATTCCATAGCTGTCATCTGTACCGCCGGGAACGATTTTCCTTAAGAAGCGAATACCGTCTTTGCCCTTGCGAACAGCAATACTATAGTTTTTTATGCCGGACATTTCCTGTTCAAGAGAGATTAATTCATGATAGTGCGTTGCAAACAGCGTTTTACAGCCAAGATTCCGGGCATTGCAGATATATTCCGCAACGGCTCTGGCAATGCTGATGCCGTCAAAAGTAGAAGTACCTCTGCCGACTTCGTCCAGAATTACAAGACTGTCTTTTGTGGCATATTTCAGGATTTCAGCAACTTCTTTCATCTCAACCATAAACGTACTTTCTCCGGCGGCGAGGTCATCAGATGCGCCGACTCTGGTGAAAATCCGGTCAACTGCTGAAATCTTTGCATAGCTTGCCGGAACAAAACTGCCCATCTGCGCCATCAGGACGATTAAGGCAGTCTGTCTCATGTAAGTAGATTTACCGGACATGTTAGGCCCTGTAATAATCGAAAGGCGGTTCTGACTGGTATCTAAATAGACGTTATTCGGAACAAAGACATCTTCCTGAAGCATTTGTTCCACAACCGGATGACGGCTGTCACGAATATCCAGAATCCCGTCAATAGAAATTTCCGGTTTGCAGTAATTGTTTTTGGCGGCTGTTTCGGCGAACGAAACAAGTACATCTACCTGTGCCAGTGCGGAAGCTGTTTCCTGTACCTGAACAAGTGCTTCTGCCAGATAGTCTCGGATTTGAGAATATAATTCCTGTTCAAGCTGCAATGCTTTGTCTTTTGCGCCAAGTACAGAATTTTCTGCTTTTTTGAGTTCTTCTGTAATAAAGCGTTCCGCATTGACAAGTGTTTGTTTTCTGATATAGTAATCCGGAATTTTGTCGTAATAAGAACGGGTGACTTCCAGACAGTAGCCAAATGTTTTATGTGTCACAATTTTCAGATTCCGGATACCGGTTTTTTCTTTTTCCTGTTCGAGAATGCTGTCAATCAGGGAACTGCCATGATTCATCATATCACGGAGTTCATCAAGATTCTGGTCAAAGCCTTCACGGATAACACTGCCGTCTTTGAGTGTAACAGGCGGGTCAGGAACAATAGCACGTTCGATTAAGTCAGCAATCTGCTGTAAGTCAGAAATTGTTCTTTCCAGACGAATCAGCAGACTGCTGTCATTGAATTCAGATAATATAGATTTCAGCTCCGGAAGTTCCTGAGCAGTTGCACAAAGGGCTCGTAAATCACGGGGATTGGCTTTTTTATAAACAATTCTGGTCATGAGCCGTTCGAGGTCATAAATATTTTCCAGTGATTCTTCCAGATGGCGGGTCTGCATGGTATGTTTCATCAATGAATCGACAGCCTCCAGACGAGCCATAATTCTGGCAGGGCTTCTCAAAGGACGTTCCATCCACTGCTTCAGCATACGTTTTCCCATTGCTGTACGGGTACTGTCAAGAATTGACAGCAGTGTGCCTTTCTTGTTTCCGGTTCGCATGGCAGAAGTTAATTCCAGATTCCGGAGAGCATTATAATCCAGTGTCATATATGCCGAATTATCGCTTAATTCCAGACTGGTGAATCTGCCCACAGGCGTTTTCTGGGTATCCTGAATATAGGCGAACAGTCCGCAGACAGCAGAAGTTTCCGCACCTTCCGACGGAAGACCGAGTTCTGACAGAGAATGCACAGAAAACTGCCGGCAGACGGTTTCACTCTGTTCTGCCGGAGAGAAAGCAATCTCATTCTGTAAATCACACAGGCATCTGAGCCGGATTTTAATAAAATTATTGACTTCTTTCAGGTCAAGAAACTCCTGATTGAAAATCAGTTCAACAGGTGCATATCTTGATAATAAGTTGATAATTTCATCCTGATGGTTTTTATCTGTTACAGCATAAAGAGAAGCTTCTCCGGTGGACAAATCTGCAAAACAGAGAGCGATTTCTTTTCGGCTGCAATAAATACAGCAAAGATAATTATTAGAGGCATCATCAAGCAGGTCATTTTCGATAACAGTACCGGGAGTGACGACTCGAATCACTTCACGTTCGACAAGTCCTTTGCTGAGAGCCGGGTCAGTCATCTGTTCGCAGATGGCGACTTTATAGCCTAGGTCGATTAATCTTTTCAGATAGATTTCATAACTGTGATAGGGAATTCCGCACATGGGCGCACGTTCGGGAAGTCCGCAGTCCCGCCCGGTGAGAGTCAGTTCCAAATCACGGGAAACTTTAATTGCATCGTCAAAGAACATTTCGTAGAAATCACCTAAGCGATAGAATACAATGCAGTCATGATATTTCTGTTTTGTCTCGACATACTGTTGCATCATGGGAGATAAATCTTCTTTTTTAATATCTTTCAGTTCCACAAAGGAAACTCCTTTCTTTTGATTCAGTTCAAATTTCAGCAGATTTCACTATCTGCCGCAGCCTGTCTATATATTTTTTTCGTGCGGATATCAGTGTCTGCCTCTGTTGTTCTGCTTTCTGATGTTCTATCATATAGTTCTGAATGTGAAATCTTTTATAAATTGAGATGATTTCTTTCTCATACATTTGCTGATATTGTTTTGTCAGTTCGCAGGTCAGTGGATTTGACAGAAGCAGAAATTCCAGTTTTGCTTCGTTCAGGCTCAAATGATTTGCACCACCTGCATCATCTGGATTATCGTACTGCAATCCATCATTTTCCCATTTGCAGACAGGACAGATATGATAATCATCTGATTCTTCAAATTCAAATTTTCCGCACACAGGACAAAGTATCATCAGCCACAGCCGCCGCAGGCACTGCAATCTCCGGCGCACACGCTGGAAAGGTCGATTTCATCCGGGTTGACACCGTTTGCCGACATGGTGATGATATTATTAATCTGGCTCATAAGTTCATCCATAGCAGTCTTTGTATTATTATAAATCATCATCTTTGGATTGGACATGATTTTCTGATAAGTATCTTTGATTAAATGATTTAATTCCTGAACAGTATCATCATTCTTATCTGGTTTGGAAATTTCCATCTGTAATTCTACACGCTTTAAATTAAAGGCATTAATGAGATTCTGTAACTGTTCGTCTTCATCATTTGCCTGTTTTGCGAGACAGTAAGCGATATATCTGTCATCGGACTGAATGGCTTTGCCAAGTTCTCTTGTCATTTCGATAATATCCATAATAGAATACCTCCTGAAAAATAATTATAAAATATATCCGCAAACCATATTATTATGGCTTTCTGTGACTTTAATTTTCACGAATGTGCCGATTAGGTCAGGTGTGCCGGCAAATTCAACAAGAATGTTTTCGGAACTTCTTCCGGTCATATTGCCGGGGCGTTTGCGGCTTTCACCATCACAGAGGACAGTGAGCGTTCTGCCAATAAACCGCTGATTGTTTTCGACAGCAATTTCACGCTGTAAAGCTAATAATCTCTGCATACGCTGACTTTTTTCGGAGTCCGGAATGCTGTCCGGCATGAGTGCGGCTTTTGTTCCGGTTCGCTTTGAGTAGATGAAAGAATACATGTTGTCATACCGGACTTTTTTAATCATATTCAGTGTTGCCTGAAAATCTTCTTCCGATTCGTCCGGAAAACCGACTATCAAGTCAGTTGTCAGAGAGAAATCCGGAACTTTTTCCCGGATATAATTGACCTGAGAAAGATATTTTTCAACTGTATAACAACGGTTCATACGCTTGAGAATTGTATTGCTTCCGGACTGGACAGGCAAGTGCAGATGTTTTGCCAGATGTTCGCATTCCACTAAAGCATCCATAAGCTCCGGACTTGCATCTTTCGGATGAGATGACATGAATCTTATCCAGTATTCACCGGGAATCTTATCAATTTCTCTCAGCAATTCCGGAAAGCTGACCGGAGTTTCCAAATCTTTTCCATAAGAATTAACATTCTGACCGAGAAGCATAATTTCTTTATAGCCGTCCTGAATCAGTTTCCGGACTTCTTCAATGATTTTTTCCGGCTGCCGGCTGCGTTCCCGTCCTCTGACATAGGGAACAATGCAGTAAGTACAGAAATTATTACAGCCGTACATAATCGGCACAGCAGCTTTGAAACTACTTTCCCGAAGTGGGGTTAAATCTTCCGGAATATCAGTATAAATTTCAATATCCTGTGCATATTTCAGACCGTGCATGTGTGCATAGAGCATCTGCGCCAGACGGCTGAACGCTGACGAGCCAAGGACAATATCTACATAACGATAAGATTTTTTTATTTTATCAGCCACTTGTTTCTGCGCTGTCATGCATCCGGTCACACAGATGATTAAAGCCGGATTCTCCTGCTTTAATTTTTTGATGCTTCCAAGTGTGCCGAAGACTCTGTCCTCAGCATTTTCCCGTACAGCACAAGTGTTATACAAGATAAGAGAAGCTTTTGTGACATCTTCTGTAAAGCCATAGCCCAGTTGTTTCAGAAGTCCGGCAAGCTTTTCACTGTCTGCAACATTCTGCTGACAGCCAAATGTATGCAGATAGGCGAAAGGCTGTTCCGGATAGGCAGCAATCCATTTTCTGACTTCTTCAATACATTCTTCCTGTGAGGGTAAGTTTTCTAAATCCAAGGGAATCACCTCTTTTTGTTCTTAATTTTATTATAGCATAGTTGATTGAAAAATGCAAGCGGTTTGCTTCTGATTCTGCATCCGGGAAAGAAACTGCTGCATATAGCTTTCATGTGGGGTAATGACTTCCGGATTGATTTCCGGATTAGCTTTGGCAAACTGGCAGAGTATTTCTTTCAGATTGTCAGCAGACTGCATATAATCCTGAATGATATAGTCATCTGTATAGCCGAAATGTTTCAGAAGCAGGGCGGAAACAACGCCTGTGCGGTCTTTTCCGGCATTGCAGAAATATAGTATATTGGAATCTGCATTCAGGATAGTACGAATGATTTTCTGCATCTGACTGTCAAGCATAGCCAGATAGGAAACTGCAACCTGTTCTGGAGATTCCGGAACAGCATTTCCGCCGGTGACGGGCATGGAAAAATAGCTGAAATCTGATATTTCTTTTAACGGACATGGTTTTGCAAGCTGTTCGGATTCTGTTCTTAAATCAACCAGAGTCAGAATATGATGATTTTTTAAAAAGCTGATTTCATTTTCTGAAACTTTTACCGGAACATCACTCCGGATATAACGATAATTATTTTCTATGATACAGCGGGTATTTCTGGTATGACGGAAAATCATTTATAATTCGCCTCCGTATATAGCAACGGAATGGAGGCTTTCAGAACTGCTTTTTTTCTGACATAAAATCTGTTTTGTTTCAGGAAAGTAATATATTCTTCGGCATTCCAGTTTGTTTCAAAAGCAATTCCGGCAACAGTCAGTAATTTTGACATCAGCAGAGCCGAACCGTTCAGATTTTCATGAATAAAGTTCGGAGCAATTAAAATTCCGCCCGTTTTCAGAACTCTTGCAATTTCAGAAAGTACTTTTTCCGGATTCGGAATTACATGCAAGGCGTTGGAAATTATTACCACATCAAAGCTATGATTCTCAAACGGCAGAGAAGAAGCATCTGCTTTCATATAATAAAGCTTGTCTGTAGATTTCTTTTTCTGCGCCTGTATCAGCATATTTTCAGCGAAATCTGTTGCAATATAGGATTTTGAAACTTCAGCGACATGATTGGAAATCAAGCCTGTTCCGCAGGCAAGCTCCAGAACTTTCTTGTTCCGGACAGCTTTCCGGATTGTCCGGTATATTTCTTTGTAGGCGTTTTTATTGGTCAGCATAAATAAATTATAGACTGGTGCATAAAAATTCCATATTTTTGTATTGTCTCTGACAGGCATCGTATCAGACCTTTCTGAATTAATTATCTGACTCTATTATAGCATATCCGGGAAAAGGATGCAAGTGAGAAATGCCCCTGCTGTCAGGCAAGGGCATATTGGGGAAGTATTAAAATCTTCCGGCTTCGTCTTTGATATTGCTCCAGATATAGCGAAGCATCCAGCCGTCAAAGTCTGTGATTTCCGTGGAAGAACCAGCCATCATGATAGATGTGCCGTTTCCGGGGAAACCGCCGACAGGATAGCCGTCCTGTTCGCCTTCTCCGCCATAGAAGTCAGTAATGCCGAATCCGTGACCGATTTCGTGTTCCAGAACATGAAGATTCTGCCCGCTGAGCATTCCGAGATAAGCATCATCTGACATGCGCTGACCCCAGTCGCCGCCTGCTCCCCCGATTGCCGGGAATCCTTGTGTACACCACAAATACATGTCAAACCGTGTACCCGGATATTGGTAATTTTTATCTGTAAAATGGTCGAAACGGCTTAATTCAGAAGGCGCACTCGGAAGTTTGTCCGGAATGGTTTCATAGCC
>DJXC01000238.1 GCA_002449575.1 Ruminococcus sp. UBA7014 | reverse complement strand
CCGCCGAGGTCATAGACCATTACTTTCTGGTCCTCTTCCTTGTCGATACCATAAGACAGAGCAGCCGCTGTCGGTTCATTGATAATTCTTCTGACAACCAGACCAGCAATCTGACCGGCATCTTTGGTAGCCTGACGCTGAGAATCTGTAAAATAAGCCGGAACTGTAATCACTGCTTCATTGACAGTTTCACCAAGATAAGCTTCTGCATCTGCTTTCAGCTTCTGGAGAATCATAGCAGAAATTTCCTGAGGTGTATATTTCTTGCCATCAATATCTACTTTATAGTTAGAACCCATATGACGCTTGATAGAAGAAATGGTCTTGTCAGGGTTTGTAATCGCCTGATTCTTGGCAACTTTACCAACCAGACGTTCACCCGTCTTGGAAAATGCCACAACAGACGGAGTTGTTCTTGCACCTTCTGCATTTGCGATAACAACAGCGTTACCGCCTTCTACCACTGCTACACAGGAGTTTGTTGTACCTAAGTCGATACCAATAATTTTTCCCATAATAAACGCTTCCCTTCAAATGCTTATTATTTTTTGCAAAAATCAAAAAATCTAAAATTTAATTGGCTACAGCAACCATAGCCGGACGGATTAACCGTTCATTGAGCATATAACCTTTCTGGAACACTTCACAGACCGTGTTTTCGGGAAATTCTTCTGTTGCTTCTTCCCGTTTGATTGCCTGATGAATATTCGGGTCAAATGCTTCTCCAAGCGGAATGACTGCGGTCACGCCTTGTTTTTCCAGAAGCCCTCTGAGCTGTTCCAGAATCATGCTCATACCTTTGTGATATTCTTCATCACTGCACGGTGCATCAATTGCTCTCTCGAAGTTATCAATTACCGGGAGCAGGAGTTCGATACATTTTGCAGTAGCATCACCAAAGAGTGCGAGCTTTTCTTTTTCTGTTCTGCGGCGGAAGTTCTCATAATCAGCAAGCAGGCGGATATATCTGTCCTTTTCTGCTTCCAGCTCATCAGAACCCTCGATTTCGTCGAGTTCGCTTGCAGCGTTTTCGAGTTCTTCCTGATGTTCCGGCTGTGCTGTTTCAGTTTCTTCCAGACCCTCTTCTTTTTCCTGATTTTCAGTATCAGTCATCGGGTTCACCCTCTTTCTTTATGTGTCCTTCTTCCGGATTTTCCGAAATCAGGTCAGTAATCTTTTGTGAGAAATACTCAATATAAGGAATCACTTTTGCGTAATCCAGCCGCATCGGACCAATCACACCAAGAGAACCTACATTTTTGCCGCCTTTGCGGTATTTGGAGACAATCATACTGGAATTGCCGATAACAAAGCTGTTCTTTTCTTCACGGAACATCACACGGATGCCACTGAATGAATCATTAAGCAGTTTGGAAAGTTCGTCTTTATGTTCAATAAAGCGGACAATTTCCATTCTGTCCAAATCCTCATAGGAGAACAGATTTTTTTCTCCCTTGAATGTCAATGCATGTTGTCTCAGATTTCTGAAAAGTTCACAGACACCTTGTACCAGCGGAGAAATTGCCATCATATAAGCACTCATTGCTGCGGTAAGGTTTTCCATCAGTTCGTCTGACAAATCAGATACCGAGATACCTTCCAGATTTTCGGAAAGATAACCGGAAAACCAGTGCAGTTGTTCATTTGTCAGGTCGAATTCCAGACGGCAAGCTTTGTTTTTGATGCTGCCTGCGGAAGTAATCAGCAGAATCATATAAACTTTTCTGCCTGTAGGAATCACTTCCACTTTGGAAATCACAGAAAACTGCGGAGAAAAATCCGAAACCACTGCAGCACACTGTGTCAGTTCTGCCAGTGCAGTTGTAGCATTTTGGATAACAAGTTCTTCTGTGACAGAACCATGAATAGCAAGCATACTGTCCAGCTTTTGTTTTTCTTCCGGGGACATGCCCGGCGGCTTCATCAGCCGTTCGATATACAGCCTGTAACCGCTGATGGTAGGAATTCTGCCGGCAGAAGTGTGGGGTTGTTCAAGATAGCCCAGTTGTTCGAGTGCCGCCATATCATTGCGGACGGTAGCAGCCGAAACATTAATTTCCGGCAGAGCGGCAAGTATCTTTGAGCCGACAGGCTCTCCAGTTCTGACATATTCCTCCACTACGGCAGCCAGTATTTTAAGCTTCCGTTCGTTCATGTTTTGCTTCACAACCTTACGTCAGATTTGCCGTGTTTCGTTTTTTAGCACTCTCACTCTCTGAGTGCTAAACTTAGTGTACCACGATTTTCATAAAATGTCAAGCATCTTTGCAATTTTCAGCATTTTTGATAAATTTTAAGATTTTATTTTTGATATTTTATACAAAAAGAAACCCTGCACTGAACGGGCAGGGTTTCCGGAAAAATATTTTTTCTGAAATCAGTTGACAATAGTACGTTCTGTTTCCTTGTCAAAGAGGTGAATTCTGTTCGGGTCAAGACCGACTTTAATCGTATCGCCGGGACGTGCAGTAGAACTGGGCTGTACTCTTGCAGTGATAGAGTTGCCAGCGCACTTGAGATACAGATAAGTTTCTGCACCCATCATTTCTGTAATTTCTACATCTGCATCAACAATACCAGTCTGTGCAGTAGCCAGATAAGCAGGTTCATCATGAACACTTTCCGGACGAATGCCAAGACAAACTTCACGGTCAACATATTTTGCAAGGTCAGGAACAAGCTTGGATTCCGGCATCAGGATAGTATATTTTACGCCTCTTGCATCCTTGGAATCTTCAGAACCGAATTCAACATAGTATCTGTTGTATTCGTCTTTTCTCAGATAAGCATCAATAAAGTTCATCTGGGGAGAACCTAAGAATCCGGCAACGAACTTATTGACAGGGGACTCATACAGCACCTGCGGAGTATCTACCTGCTGAATAAAGCCGTCCTTCATAACTACGATTCTGTCGCCCATGGTCATAGCTTCTGTCTGGTCATGTGTTACATAGATAAAAGTAGTACCAAGCTTTTTATGTAACTTGGAAATTTCAGTTCTCATCTGCGCACGGAGTTTTGCATCGAGGTTAGAGAGCGGTTCGTCGAGCAGGAACACTTTCGGGGAACGCACGATAGCACGACCGAGAGCCACACGCTGACGCTGACCGCCGGACATTGCCTTCGGCTTTCTGTCGAGCAGATGGGACAAGTCAAGGATTTTAGCAGCTTCTTCTACTTTTCTTGCAATTTCGTCCTTCGGGACTTTACGCAGTTTCAGACCGAATGCCATGTTGTCGAATACAGTCATATGCGGATAGAGCGCATAGTTCTGGAACACCATTGCGATATCTCTGTCTTTTGGTGCGATATCGTTTACAAGTCTGTCGCCGATATACAGTTCGCCTTCGGAGATTTCCTCCAGACCTGCAATCATACGAAGTGTGGTAGACTTTCCGCAGCCGGAAGGTCCTACCAGAATAATGAATTCTTTGTCTCTGATTTCGAGGTTTACGTCAGTCACGGCAACGAATCCGCCGGGATACTTTTTGTAGATACCTCTAAGTGATAAACCAGCCATTTATTCCAGTCCTCCATTTACAAAAATTTTTTCAGACAATGCCGTCATATAAAAATACAGAATGATACCCGTGCAAAGTCTGTCTATTACTATTGTACCAAATTCTGAAAAATTTTTCAAGTCGCTGAATGACTAAACTTAATGCCCGTCATTTATCAAATATGACGAAAATGCATACACAATTTGTTCACACATCTCCGGAAACGAATCAGCTTTCAACATTTGAAGAATATCTTTGTTGAAAATTTCCAAACAGTCTCCGGAAGGCAAATCGGGGGGGAGAAGCAGACTTCCGACAGCGACACGGTGCAGATGTTCGACATGATTTCCGAGTGCAGCGAACATGCGTTTAATCTGATGATACTTGCCTTCATGCAGGCAGACAAGGCAGATTTTTTCCGTCAGGGGTTTTGTCTGTACAGGAAGGCAGACAGTTCCGTCAGCGAGTGTCATGCCGTCTGCAAGGGACTGAACATAGCTTTCCTGAAACTTCCGGGAGAGTGTGACGAGATAATATTTCGGCACATGGTGTTTTGGTGAAAGCATATTATGTGCAAGTGCGCCGTCCGTTGTCAGCAGAACCAGTCCGGTGCTGTCAATATCCAGCCGTCCGGCTGGAAACAAGTCTTTATGCCGGAGTGCTTCCGGAACAAGTTCCAGAACGGTTTTATGCTGCCGGTCTTCGGTAGCACAGATATAATTTTCGGGTTTGTTGACAAGCAGATAGATTTCTAAGCCGCCGTGAATTTTCTTTCCGTTCAGCGTAATTTCCTGTACATCGGGATTTATTTTCTGTTTCGGGTCGGAGAGGATTTCATTGTTCATGCGGACTGCGCCTTTTTTCAGCATCGTTTTGATTTCATTCCGGGAATATTTAGTCCGGTCGGCTAAAAATTTATCAATTCTGATTTCTGACATTTTTTTCTCCTGAAGATAATTATAATTCTTTCATAGTATATTCTGTATCTTTATCAATTAAAGCAAGCATAATTTCGGCAAACTGCGGGTCAAACTGTGTGCCTCTGCCTTTTTCGATTTCAGCTCTGACAACCTGCTGAGGCAAAGTATCACGGTAGCTTCTTTTGGAAGTCATTGCATCATAGGCATCAGCGACAGCGATAATCCGGGC
>DJXC01000038.1 GCA_002449575.1 Ruminococcus sp. UBA7014 | reverse complement strand
TTTACCAGAAATTTGAGCATTATTTCTTCACCTCCACCCATTCTTTGTCCTTGTCATCCCATTTCAGATAACCATCGAGGCACTGAATTTTCGTCAAATTACTTGTTCCGCTGTGAGAATCCCAGTTCTGCTGTTTTTCGATTTCCGCCCAATTTTTCAGGCTTCCCTCATAATTGATAGCGGTCAGCTTACGGCACCCAAAGAAACAGTGAATCGATATTTCTTTGCAAGTTATGGCAATGGTAAAATCCGTGAGAGCCGTACAGCCTATAAACATATATGCGCCAATAATCGCCCCTTCATAGCGAACTTTCACAAGATTTGTACATTCGTGACATACATAAGCCTCGACAGTCGTCACCGAACGTGGGACAGTCAGGCTTGTTATTCTTGTGTTAGCAAAGGCATACGAACCGATTTCTTTCACTTTTCTCGGAATCAAAATTTCAGTTAAACCATAAACATCAGTGGCAAGAACTGCAAATGCATTTCTTCCGATTTTCGTCAGAGAATTGGGAAGAGATGCGGATTTCAATTCATTGCAATAGTTGAAAGCAAATGTTCCGAGCGAAGTAATGCCGTCCGAAACGACCAGAGACTTGACATTCTGGTTATCAAAAAATGGCGAAAGATTGCTGTTTGCACGCTGGTCAGTGAGAAATTCTATCCAGCCTTCCGGACTGTTCTGATAGTTTCCAGCACCGGCAGAAGCGGCAAAGGACAATATAAGAGAAGAATCGACCGCATTGATTGAGCCATCCCGATTGACATCAGCAAGCACTTCCTGTTCAGGAGTCAGACCTGATTCATGCCCTGAGCCGATATTGGCGGCGGCAGCCAAAATCAAAGAAGAATCCGATGCTGTGACACGTCCGTCACCATCAATATCTGGATAGTGACAGTCAGAAATCGGAATTGCTGTGCCGTAATCATACATTTCACCTGTACCACGGAGCAGAAGTTTTCCGTCCGAATACAGCACATAGTAAATATCGTCCCCACACTGACCGACTTGCAAAATATCGCCCGTCATATCGCCAATTTTAAGCTGTAAGGCGTCAATTTTGTTATTTAGATTATCAATAGTTTCATTATATTCTTCAATTTGAGCATTCAAAATTACAAGCTGTGCCAACATATCTGAAACTTTGCATTTTCCCAGAATACAGCGACAATAGCCACATTTTTTATCATCATCACGGTAGTCAATCAAATTTTCTTTTGAGAGAGATTTTGTCCCTGCGCCCAGCCACACCGCATGAAGTAATAAACTTTTGATGCCGTCACCATTCGGCATCTCCGGAACTGCCGGATATTCCGCAGGTGTTCCAGAAACAAGCTCCAGCCTGACATCTCGCACGTTTTCGTTGGTGTCGCACACAATGCCGATGGCAACAAATCTCGGCAGAGATTCATCCACATAAGAACTTAAGTCAATGCTGTACACGGCATCGCTAAGGAAATAATGCCCATCAATCCACGCTTTTCCCGTGCCAAGTTTGACTGTCAGTCCATGTTCTTCCGTCGTGAGAGCGAATGTCATACCATAAGAATCGAGGACACCGTCACAGATGATACTGGCAAGATAGCCCGTAAAATCCTCCGCTGTGTAAGTTCTGTCAAGCCCCTTTGAGTTGAAAAAACCGCTGTAAAAAGCCATAAATATCATCCTTTCCTGAATGTCGGTGTCAGACTTCTGCCATTCTGGTCGAACCCTTCCACCATGCCGATTAACTGTATTTTCGGCTGAATCATGCCGAATCTGATGTGCTGTACTGTCACATAGTCACCTACGAAATAGTTTTTATTATAGATGTATTGTGTAGATTTCGGTGCAATTTCCGATTCTGATGCAGTCTGCGGAAGAACCAGCTTTTCTGAGCCTCTTGTTTTCAGAAGTTCGATATATTCTTCCTCCGGAATTTGGCGGGTTTCGCCGTCAATCTGTTCTTCCTCAGAAATATCATCAGCATCAACATACACCTCATAACGCTCCAGATATGACGGCTCATCACCGTCAAAATAGGTTGTGCGTTTTCGGTCTGTACCCTCGCCATGTCCCAGAATATAGGCAAAATTCTGCTGAACAGAAGTATCTTCCACATAGTTAAATGACAGCAGATTGCTGTACCCATCTGAAAAAACGATATGCGGATTTTCTTCCTGCATGATGCTCCTGTCCGTTCCCTGATACAATTCAAAAATCATTTCATATTTTTCATCTGGTAACTTTTTCAGGCGAATATTCGCAGTTCCGCCGATTTTATCACAAATCGTATAAATCCATTCCATGAGATTGGCATAACTGACCTGTAATTTTGTAGTCTGTTCCCAACATTCACCGCTGACCTCACCGAGAAAAAGTCCCGATATTCTGCGGTTATCGTCACTCATACAGTTCTGTGAAATGACCTCTCGGACAATATCACTGTACGCCGTTTCTGTCGTAACGGAATAGGTCGGATAAATAATTCTTCGTTCCAACAAGCACATCAAGAATCTGCCTGAAACAGTCAGATAATCGCCATTTTCGGCATCTGTTTGAATTTGTACGGATTCAATCAGTCCGAAATGTTCATTGTCGTCATTTCTGCCGATAATCCGACCAGTTCTGAAAATCTCGATATTTTGCGGATTTGCAGCAATATAGACCTCAAACCTGCCACATTCATAATACTCTATATCCCACAGGAAACTTGAAAAAGTATCACAGACGGCTTCCAGCGTAATTGTCAATTTGTTTTCTTCCGAAGTCATTTTATAAATTTCAACCTGCATCTTACACCCCCAAATAAGCATCAGTGTGAATAAGTTTGACTGTCAAATTCTCCAAGCCCCATGCCCACAGCCGAAAACGATTCTTTCCTTCACGCATGGTGAGCCAAGTCGAACCGGAAACAAGCCGATTGATGATATTTTTTCTCTCACCGTTTCGGTCAAGTGTGATGGTTTTGTTCCCTGTTTTGGTTGTAATCGTAATCACATCACCGCCCATGATTTGCCCTGTGATTTGCAGATATTCGTCTGTATCTGCGTTATAAATCGTGAACGTACTGGCGGCATTTTCATGCTGAGAATGTGCCGTGATTTCGAGCGTAAAGCCCGTTTCATCACCCTCATTGATAACTGTAAATATCTGGCTGTAATTGTATTTTCCGAGTGGCACGCCCTTGTCATCAATGCTGAACGGAAACGTAAATGCTCCGTTCAGATAGCTATAATAAGCCATTTGTGAAACAGTCGAATACCAGTAAATGTCTGGACAGAGAATGGAAACTTGACCGTTAGTCAGTTCTTCAAAATTGTTGACTTCGCAGGTTTCCACATAGCCTTCTGCATATACATCAATATTTTTAGTAGAATAATAAATTTTGATATATCTTGACGGCTTTACGACTTTATAAAGCAGGTGTCGTTTTTGTTCAATGTTGACACCACGCATTTCAAAATGAATCACAATATTTCTTTTCTCGATAAACGCATTATTGAGGTAACTGCCGTTCATGCCTGCATAAGAAGAGGTGCTGACTGTTCCGGCAGGCGGATTTAGCCCCTCAATTTTTGAAGTCATATATTGATTGGCAGTTGTTGTCATGTCGATTTTGTCGCCGTTTTCGTTTTCGAGTATCAATTTAAAAAACATTATCAGCACCCCCTTACACATTCAGCGCATTTCTCGTCAGGCGGTAAATTTCAAGCCTTGACTGTGCTTTTGGAGAATTATT
>DJXC01000091.1:10854-18764 GCA_002449575.1 Ruminococcus sp. UBA7014 | reverse complement strand
ATTGGGAGAGTTCCCGAGTGGCCAAAGGGGGCAGACTGTAAATCTGTTGCTTCTTGCTTCGATGGTTCGAATCCATCCTCTCCCACCATAATGGAATTTTCAGTAATAGAAAATTCCATTATTTTTTTATTTCAGGAGGTATGAAAATGGCAATTAATTTTAATAAAGATTCTGTTTTTAATTTGAAGCCCATTGACTTGAGTTCTGTACGGAATGAAGTATCGGGTTTGTTGATTAATGACGAAAAACCGGTTTTAGCATTCCAGACAATTCGTGACCAGCTTGTGTTTACCAACAAAAGAATCATTTCTATTGATGTGCAGGGCATTACCGGACGAAGAAAATCTTTCACGTCTATGCCATATTCTAAAGTACAGTTTTTTTCAGTACAGACACAGGGATTTGCTGAAATCTTTCCGGACTCTGAATTATTTCTGTCATTCAGCAATGGTGTCACAGCTACTTTTGAATTTAAGGGCAATGTGGATATTGGTGCTATCGGCAGAATGATTTCTGCATATGTACTGGAATAAGTACATATCTGTGCAAATTTAGTGACATCCTCCCCCGCCTCTATAGGCGGGGGAGGATGTCACTATATAAGTCTATATTTTTGATTAAATTGGTTGAAATTTTCAATAAAGTCTGGTGTTCGTTCTGCTTTGAGTGTATCCAGATAATCATGTGTATCTAATTTGGACTGTGATATTTCTATCATAGCAACTGCAATATTGGAGCAGTGGTCTGAAACACGTTCACAGTTAATCAGCAAGTCGGAAAGCGGAATACCCAGTTCTGGACTACATTCGGCTTTTTTCAGTCGTTCAATATGTTTGTTTCGTATGGTTATGGTTAGGTTATCGATTACTTCTTCTAACGGCTCTACCCGGAGTGCTTCTTTCAGATTGTCTTGAACGAATGCTTTCATAGTGATTTCTATGATTTCGGCAAGGGCAGCAGAGAGGGTGGTGAAATCCGCCCTTGCCGTTTCGGAAAAGACTTGTTCATTTTTTCTCATTTCTTCAGTAATTTCGACAATATTGATAGCATGGTCGCCAATGCGTTCAAAATCACTGATTAAATGTAATAATTCAGAAATCGTGTTATTATCTGCTTCTGTCAAATCTTTGGAAGAAAGCTGAATCATGAAAGTAGCAAGTATATCTTCCATCTGGTCAAGAGTTTGTTCTTTTTTTTCAACGCTTGGCATGATTTCAGGCGAATAGTTAAAAATACCATGCAATGCCTCTAAAATGGCTGATTTGGCGATTTCAGCCATATTTATTGTCTTTTCCTTACACTGCGATACAGCAAGAGGCGGAGAGGAAAGTAAACGCTCGTCAAGCAGAACTCGCTGTTCCTGTTCTTTAGCGGAGGGTATCACGGTATTGGCAAGTTTTACAAGCTGATTGGAAAACGGCAGCAGTATGATAGTTGTAACGATATTAAAAATTGAGTGTACCATTGCGATTTCTGCCGGACGAATCGCCTTATCAATGAAATCAAAAGAAAATATAGCGTTCAGCAGATAAAAGACTGCTAAACAAACGACTGTTCCGATAATGTTGAATGACATGTGTATTACTGTAACACGCTTGGCATTTTTATTCACTCCAATGGAAGAAAGTAAAGCGGTTACACAAGTTCCGATGTTTTGTCCCATAATAATAGGAATAGCCATTCTGTAGGTGATTGAGCCTGAAATAGAAAACGCCTGAAGAATACCAACAGATGCAGCGGAAGATTGAATAATACCAGTGAAAACTGCACCAAACAGCACACTTAGTATAGGATTATTGAACGCAACAAGCAGTTTTTTAAAATCTTCCATTTCAGTTAATGGAGAAACTGCGTTTTTCATCATTTCCATGCCATACATCAGAACTGCAAAGCCGACTAAGATTGTGCCAATGTCTTGCTTCTTTTTATTCTTGCTCCCCATGAGCAAAAGAACACCAATCAAAGCCGCAACAGGTGAAAAGTTTTCTGGTTTCAGTAAAGAAAGCCAGAAACTATTACTTTCGATACCGGATAGACTCAATAGCCATGCTGTCAGTGTTGTTCCGATATTAGACCCCATTATCACGCCAATGGTTTGTTCTAACTCCATAATCCCAGAGTTGACAAGTCCTACAAGCATAACTGTCAATGCTGATGAAGATTGTACTGCAATGGTAATGCCTGCACCTAATGCAAGGCTTTTGAATGGATTAGAAGTCATTTTTTTCAATGCCGTTTCTAATTTGCCACCTGCAATTTTCTCCAGACTTTGGGACATGACGTGCATTCCGAATAGGAAAAACGCCAATCCTCCACATAATGTGAACACTGAAAAAATATCCATATAAAATACCCCTTTTAAATTTTACTGCTTTTGTTCTGCTTAACTTGTAACTTTTAATTCAGTTTATCACAAAAATGTTAAATCTAAAATATAAACTATGTAAAAAAGCTGTAAAGTCTTGTAAATTCCAAATAAAGATTATAATTTCCTGCTTACTTGACAGCAAAGCAGGAAATTTGATATAATAAGAACAATAAAATTAAGTGATAAAAGGAGGCTCACAATAAAAATTCCCCCTCCGGAAACTTCCGGAAGGGGGATTGTTTTTTTATCTTAATTTTGCACCGCACGGATAAGAATCATCTGCAAACTGTACGACAACACTGCCGTCCGGCAGGTCTGCCGCACAAATCATGCCTTTACTCTCCACACCGCAGAGGACAGCAGGTTTCAGGTTCGCTACAATGATAACTTTCTTTCCGACAAGGTCTTCCGGTGTATACCACTGGGCAATGCCAGAAACAACCTGACGACCGCCCATACCGTCATCCAGCTGGAGACAGAGCAGTTTCTTTGCTTTCTTGACTTTCTCGGCAGAAAGTACTTTGGCAACCCGTAAATCTACTTTTGCAAAATCATCAATGCTGATTTCTTCTGCAAGAGGAGCAGGCTCATAAGCCGGTTCTTCTTCTGCCGGAAGATTCTTTTTGATGATTTCATTCAAAGCATCAATTTCCTTATCAGCATCAATACGTGGGAACAGGATTTCACCTTTGTGAACAGTCACATTTATCGGAAGAACACCGAATTTCTTCGCATTCTCATAAGTGACATCCTGTTCGGCTGCACCAATCTGTTCCCAGATTTTCGGCATTGTTGAGGGCATGAACGGATACAGCAGAGAAGAAATAATTCTGATACTTTCCAGAAGATTATATAATACACTTGCAAGTCTTGCCTTTTTCGTCTCGTCTTTTCCCAGAATCCACGGAGTTGTTTCATCAATATATTTATTAGCACGGTCAACCAGCTTGAAAATTTCAATTAAAGCATTTTTAAGCTGTGTTTCGTCAAAATAATTATCTACTGCATCACGGATGGAAACAGCAAGACGGATTAAATCCTCATCTACCGGAGCGGCTTCCCGTTCTTCCGGCAGTGTACCGCCAAAATATTTATCTGCCATTGCAACAGTACGGGAAACCAGATTTCCCAGCCCGTTGGCTAAATCTGAATTCATGCGGTTAATCATAATTTCGTTGGAAAAATCGCTGTCTGCGCCGAGTGCCATTTCCCGGAGAATATGATAACGAATGGCATCTGCACCGTATCGTTCGCCAAGTACAAACGGGTCAACCACATTTCCGAGTGATTTGCTCATCTTTTCGCCGTTGAAAGTAATCCAGCCGTGTACAGCCAGATGTTTCGGCAAAGGCAGCTCCAGAGCCATCAGCATAGCAGGCCAGATAATTGCATGGAATCGCATAATATCTTTTGCAACCATATGCACATCAGCAGGCCAGAATTTTTCAAAATCCTTGTAAGCATGATTATCATAGCCCAATGCCGTAATATAGTTGGAAAGCGCATCAATCCAGACATAGACAACATGCTTTTCATCGAACGGCACGGGAATGCCCCACTTGAAAGAGGTTCTGGAAACACATAAATCTTCCAGACCCGGCTTGATAAAGTTATTCACCAGTTCGACAGCACGGGTACGGGGCTGAAGATAATCTGTATGCAGCAGCAAATCCTCAATTCTGTCTGCAAAGGGGGACATTTTGAAGAAGTACGCTTCTTCTTCGGCATCAATCACATCTCTGCCACATTCCGGGCATTTGCCGTTCTTGAGCTGCGAGGATGTCCAGAAGCTTTCACAGGGAGTACAGTACTTGCCTGTATACTTCCCTTTATAGATATAGCCACGGTCATATAAATCTTTGAAAATTTTCTGAATGGCTTCTACATGATAATCATCTGTTGTACGGATATATCTGTCATAGCTGATATTCATATAGGACCATAATTTTTTGAAAATTTCCACAATGCCGTCAACATATTCTTTTGGAGTAATACCAGCTTCGGCGGCTTTCTGTTCGATTTTCAGACCGTGTTCATCTGTACCGGTAAGGAACATTACCTCATGTCCCTGCATTCTTCTGTAGCGGGCAATGGTATCGCAGGCGGCTGTTGTATAACAGTGTCCGATATGCGGATTGCCTGACGGATAATAAATCGGCGTAGTAATATAAAATTTTGACATGATAAAAAATTCTCCTTTCTGGATTTTTCTGTTATTCTGTTACGGTGATACCGCCGTCAGTCCAGCCGACAACACCGTCCTTGACCCAGTTATTTTTGGTATCGTTCCAGACATGCGGCTTGTTTGCCAGTGATACCGGCTCATAAGTGATGGGATAGCTGTCCCCGGCTTTGGCATCTGCCGGAAGTTTAATATTCAGCAGAATCAGGTTTCCGGTGCGGGGGTCACTGTCAGAAGATGCCCATGCTGTCCAGAAAAAATGCTGTTCTTCGTTGACAGAGCAGACAATATTATTAAAAGTCACCTGAGAATCAAATTTCTCATACTCCAGTGTACATCTCTTGTCATAAGATGCACCCCATTCCGCATAGGTGAGACCGGCATTCTGTTCAAGTGCCACATAGACCGGAACGGTATAATCACTGGATTTCAGGTCTGCAAGGGAAACTTCGACAGTTGGAATTGTAATATAAATATCTGCCGAGCCGTCCTCTCTGGTTTTGTTTTCCGGCGTTTGCAGAGGGGCTTTTGTTGCGGGGGCTTCAGAATCGGCTGCACCGGTAAAGATTGTATATTCTTCCGGAGTAATTTCAGCCTGTGCCTGAGAAGTTTCTTCTTGTTTTGCACAGGCAGTACAGCACAGCAGGCTGCAACCTATCAGCAGCAGTAACGTTTTTTTGAAAACAGACATGAACAGCACCTCATTTATTAAATTTCATAGAAATATCAAAGCACTGTACAGAATGTGTCAGCGCACCGAGAGAAATAATATCGACACCTGTTTCAGCGATTTCGGCGATATTTTTTTCAGTCACATTTCCGGAAGCTTCAAGCAAAGCTTTTCCGGCAGTGATGGCAACTGCTTTTTTCATGTCTTCACAGGACATGTTATCCAGCATGATGATTTCACAGCCGACTGCAAGAGCTTCCTGCAATTCTTCAAGATTGCGGACTTCGACTTCAATCTTTGTCATATGACCGATTTTTTTCCGCAGAGCTGTGACTGCCGGAGTAATACCGCCGTAAACATCAATATGATTATCTTTCAGCATAGCTCCTTCGGAAAGATTATATCTGTGATTATAGCCGCCGCCTACAGTAACAGCATATTTCTGCAATCTTCTCAGACCGGGAAGTGTTTTTCTGGTATCGGTAATTTTGGCATTTGTTCCCTGTACAAGCTTGACACAGCGGTTTGTTGCTGTTGCAATGCCTGACATGTGCTGCAATAGATTCAGGGCAGTGCGTTCCCCTTTCAGCAGTGTTTTGGAATCGCCTTCCATTGTGGCGATAATATCCCCTTTTCTGACTTCTGCACCATCGCTGACATTTGCTTTGAATTCGACATTGCCGCCGACAAGTGCAAACACTCTCTCGGCAATCTCCAGACCGCAGACAATACCGTCATCTTTGGCAACATAGTAAGCACTGCTGGTATGACCGTCCGGAAGCAGATAATCCGTTGTGACATCTACATAATGAATATCTTCTTCCAGAGCAGTATGAATAATACTGTCAATATAACTCTGTAATAACTGCATGTTATGCTCCTTTCTCTTCGATTAACGCTTCGTTCAGAATCAGAAATGCAATTGTGGCTGTAGAACGTGCTTCGACATAATCCTGATTGACCAGATAATTTCCGTCTTCCAAATCATGCAGAATTTCGCAGACTTTGCTGAAATTTTTCTGAATCTTTTCTGCATTCGGAATGACAAAATAGCTTTCCTGTAAAATATGTCTTAACTGTGTCCGGATACCATGCGGAACAGGCGGGGCATCTACATGCGGGTCAAATTCAATTTCTTCAAATTTATCCGGCACATGAGACAGCCTTTTTGTAATATCCTGTGCGGCATGACGTGAAAATACCAGAGCTTCCAGAAGCGAATTGCTTGCCAGTCTGTTGTTGCCGTGAACACCTGTATTAGAGCATTCACCGCAGGCATACAAATTCGGTACTTTCGTCCGGGATGCCGGATTCACCTGAATGCCGCCCATCAGATAATGCTGACAAGGATAAATCGGAATCCGGTCTTTCGTCATATCATAGCCCTGTTCAAGCAGATTATGATAAATCATAGGAAATCTGTTTCTGACTTCTTCCGGGTCTTTATGGGTAATGTCCAGATAAAATTCATCAGAACCGGTTCTTCTGCTTTCAAGGACAATGGCATTCGAGACAACATCACGGGGCGCAAGTTCCAGCCGGTCATCATAACGTTGCATGAATCTTTCATAATTACAGTTGAGCAGATATGCGCCTTCGCCCCTGACTGCTTCCGAAATCAGAAAGCACTCTCTTGTATGTCTGTTATTGAACGCTGTCGGGTGGAACTGAATCAGACTCAGCCCACGAATCATTGCCCCCATGTTGTAAGCAAACATAATGCCGTCACCGGTTGCAATGGCTGAATTTGTTGTAAATTCATATACTCTGCCAATGCCGCCTGTTGCCATGATGAAGAAATGACTGTGAACTGTTTCATAAATTCCGTCATGCAGTGTCAGTGCCGAAAAACCTGTTTTTGTTTTCTGAACATCACAAAGCAGCGTATCTGCTTTCATTTCTACATTAGGAAGCGTTGCAACATAAGCACGAAGTTTGTCAGCGATTTCCTTTCCGGTAGCATCTTTGTGATGAAAAATTCTTCTGCGGCTGTGACCGCCTTCGAGGGTTCTGTGATAATCGCCGTCTTCTTTTTTGTCGAATTCTACACCGAGTTCGATAATTCTGCCGATATCCTGAGCGGCTTCTTCTACAAGCATATGCAC
The DNA here is from genome assembly GCA_002449575.1 of Ruminococcus sp. UBA7014. Taxonomy (GTDB): domain Bacteria; phylum Bacillota; class Clostridia; order Oscillospirales; family Ruminococcaceae; genus UBA3855. The sequence goes on along the minus strand of DJXC01000091.1, from coordinate 11,439 downwards.
GGTTTTATGATTATTCTGGAAACCTCCGGCAATATAGGTATCATTTTCATGCAAAGTTGTCTTGTCTTCCGGAGAATGATATACTCCGGCAATACCGCCCTGAGCCAGGGCAGTATTACAGAGAGACAGTTCACGTTTTGTCAGAAGCAGAATTTTTGCAGTTTCCGGAAGATTGATAGCGGCATATAAACCAGCCGCACCGCCTCCGGCAATGATAACATCATACTGATTTGGTGTCATGAAAATTGCATCTCCTTAGTTTTCAAAGCTGACGGGCTGAATCTGCCAGATTTCTTCTGCATATTCCCGGATAGTTCTGTCAGAACTGAATTTTCCGGCATTGCAGATATTATGCCACTGTTTGCGGGCGAATGCCATACGGTCGGATTGATAGTCTTGCAGAGCCTTGATTTTTTTATCACAATAGTCCTGCAAGTCCAGCATGAGATAATAATGGTCAGGCTTGTGCCAGCTTGCGCCTTCGGTCAGAGCATCATAGAGTTCCTTGAAATCGCCGCTGCCGCCATCGGAGAATGTGCCGTCCATGAGAGTCTGGACAATTTTCCGGATTTTGTCATTTTCAGC
>DJXC01000091.1:0-10739 GCA_002449575.1 Ruminococcus sp. UBA7014 | reverse complement strand
AAGATATAATTATTTTCTTCTCCGGCTTCCTGTACGATTTCGACATTTGCGCCGTCATAAGTGCCGAGTGTGACTGCACCGTTAAGCATAAGCTTCATATTGCCTGTGCCGGAAGCTTCTGTGCCGGCTGTGGAAATCTGTTCAGAGATATCAGCAGCAGCCACTAATTTTTCAGCATAAGAGACATTATATTCTGATACGAAAAATACTTTGATTTTATGATTCGCTTCGGAGTCATTGTTAATCATCTTTGCAATCTCGTTGATATATTTGATAATTGCCTTTGCCCTGCGGTATCCGGGTGCAGATTTCGCACCGAAAATAAATGCAACAGGCGGTAAATCCGTGATACTGCCGTCCTTGATGCCATAATACAGATACAGAATTGAGAAGGCATTCAGCAGTTGACGCTTATATTCATGCAGTCTCTTAATCTGAATATCAAAGACAGTATTTTCAGAATCAAAGAATTTTTTGCAGGATTCCGGCGACTCAAATCTGTCGGATTCTCTGAAATCAATATAATTTACAAGCTGAGCTTTCTTGTTCTGCTTGATGCTGATAAATTTCTGCATGATGCTGTCATCCTCTGCAAATTTATCCAGTTCCTTGAGCAAATCAAGATTTTTAATCCAGTCTTCTGAGCCAAGCAGTTCTGTCAGCAATGCAGACAGTTCACGGTTGCAAAGGGCAAGCCATCTTCTCTGGGTGATGCCGTTGGTCTTATTCTGGAATCGTTCCGGGTAGAATTCATACCAGTCTTTCAGGACTGTATCTTTCAGAAGCTGGGTGTGAATTTCTGCCACGCCGTTGACATAACTGCCCATGAAAATTGCCATATGCGCCATATGAATCATATTATCCTGAATGATGCGCATTCCGGAAATCTGTTCTTTTCTTGCATTTTTCTGATACAGTTCAGCAATCAGCATTTCATGCAGCCGGACAATAATCTGATAAATTTCCGGCAAAAGTTCCTGTACCAGCGGTGCATACCATTTTTCCAGTGCTTCTGCCATAACAGTATGATTTGTATATCTGAAAATTTTTCTTGCCATAGCAACAGCCTGTTCAAACGAAATGCCCTCTTGCATCAGCAGACGGATAAGTTCCGGGATTGACATAACCGGATGGGTATCATTCAGCTGAACTGTTACAACATCTGCCAGATTTTCATAAGTGCCGTAATCTGCAAAATGTTTCTTCAGTAAATCCTGTAAAGAAGCAGAACTGAAGAAATATTCCTGCTGTAACCTGAGTTTTTTGCCTTCATCAGTATCATCATTCGGATACAGGCAGCGTGAAATATTTTCAGCATAAATTTTTTCAGCACATGCGCCTAAATAATCCTGATGATTAAATGCGTGGAAATCAAATTCTTTGAGGGGTTCTGCCTGCCAGAGTCTGAGTGTTCCGATATTTTTTGTACCATAGCCAATAACAGGCATATCATAGGGAACAGCCTTTACAGTCTGATTGCTGTACTTGACCAGAACAGTATCTTCTTCCCGGCGGACAGACCATGCATCACCATATTTTGTCCAGTCGTCAGCTTCTTCGCACTGGAAGCCGTCTTTGATAGACTGCTTAAATAAGCCATATTTATAGCGGATTCCGTAACCGTCAAGCGGCAAATTCAAAGTAGCGGCACTGTCAAGAAAACAAGCTGCTAATCTGCCAAGTCCGCCGTTTCCAAGAGCAGCATCTTCAATTTCTTCAAGTCTGCTCAGAGAAGTTCCCATTTCATTGAGAGCCTTTTCCACTTCGTCATAAATTCCCAGACAAAGCAGATTATTATAGACCGCTCTGCCCATGAGAAATTCCATAGAAAGATAGCTTGCATGGCGTGTATGTCTGTGTGCGTTCCGGCTGTCTTCCCAGTCTTCGGACATAAGATTCATCACCATATCACCAATAGCATTATGCAGTTCCTGCGGAGAAGTTTCTGCGGCAGGCTTTGCAAGAATGCCTTCCAGATATTTCTTGAAAGTTTCGCTGGTATAATTTATCATGTTTCAATTACCTCCGTACTTAAATTAGTATTATCAGATTCTTCCGGTAATTCCGGATTTTCAGAATTTTTGCTTTTTCTGGTATATTTTCTTTTCGGGTTGGAAACTTCTTCGGGCTTGACTGCTCTGCCATAGGTTCTGTTAAGTTTGCGGATTTCTTTCGCCAGTTCCGGAGAGAAATCTTCTTCCGCAGTGCGGTACTGCCAGTTTCCGCCCAGAACAGAGGGAGTATTCATGCGGCAGATTTTTTCTTCGTGCAGAAAATCCTGCATCTGTGCAACAGCAAGTTCTGCAATGCTCTGCCATGCACATGCGACAATTGCATCCGGAATTTCTGATTTTTTGCTGACTCTGAGATATTTCTTTGCATACTTGACAGTAGATTTTGAGGACGCTTCCAGCCAGCCTTTCAGCGTTTCATTATCATGCGTGCCGGTATAGGCAACACAATGCGGAGACTGGAAATTATGCGGAAGGTGTTCGTTGTCCGGGTCGCTGTCAAATCCGAACTGCAATACTTTCATGCCCGGATAGTGCAGGGCTTTCAGCATAGCACGGACACCCGGCGTAATAAAGCCCAAATCTTCGGCAATAATATTCAGTGCGCCTAGTTCCTTGCCGACTGTCTGGAATAATTTCTTGTTAGGTCCTTTGCGCCACCTGCCGTTGACAGCATTCGGACTGCCGTAAGGAATTGCATAATAACTCTCAAATCCTCTGAAATGGTCAATCCGGATAACATCATACAGGGAGGCAGCATGGTTTAATCTTGCTGTCCACCATTTGTAATTGCTCTTTTCATGATAAGCCCAGTTATAGAGCGGATTGCCCCATAATTGTCCCTCTGGTGCAAACGGGTCAGGCGGACAGCCGGCAACCTCGACAGGCTTCTTTTCTTTGTCCAAATCAAACAGTTCCGGAGAAACCCAGACCTCTGTACTGTCATAAGAAACATAAATCGGCATATCTCCGATAATCTGCACATGATGCTGATTTGCATATTTTTTCAGAGCTGTCCACTGCTGTGAGAAAATAAACTGGATGAAGCAATGTAATTCAATTTCGTCAGCAAGTTCTTTCGTGACTTTTGCAATCGCCTCCTTTTCTCTCATAGCAAGTTCTGTTTCCCATTCAAACCAGGGTTTGCCTTCGTGAGAATCTTTCAGAGCCATAAACAGTGCATAATCCGGAAGCCAGTCTTTGTTATGATTCTTGAAAGACTGATAACCTCTTACAGGTTTTTCACAGAATCTGGCAAATGCTCTCCGCAGAACTGTGATATTGCTCCGGTACAGCAGTTCATAATCTATTGTATCAGGACTTCTCTGCCACAACATGGAGGCATAGTCTTCATGTTCGAGCAGCCCTTGTTCTTCGAGCTTTTCAAAATCGATAAAATAGGGATTTCCGGCATAGACTGAAAAACTCTGATAGGGGGAATCTCCGTAACTGGTGGGAGACAACGGAAGAATCTGCCAGTAAGCTGTTTCACTTGTCTGAAGAAAATCCACAAAGTCATAGGCTGCCTTACCCATTCTGCCGATGCCATATCGGGACGGCAGACTGGAAATATGCAGCAGAATACCGCTTTTTCGCATAATCATTCTCCTTAAATTTGATGATAAAATATATTTTAATTATCCTGTACAGAAATTTTCCTCTGTCAGGTAATCATCTGTTTATAGTCAGTATGTACCAAAATCCGGAATGTCATGCATAAAATCCCGGTTTTTGGGAAAAATAAAAAAAGAAATCTGAAAAATCCGGAAGGAGAGTCATTTCTTATGAAACTTGCCAGATATGCGGTCACATTTCTGATAGGGTATTTCCTCTATGCACTGATTGAGATATTTGCAAGAGGCTATACACACTGGACAATGGCACTGACCGGAGGTGCAGTATTCACAACACTCTGTATCTTATTCCGGTATGCACCGCCAATGCCCGAACAGATGCTATATCTGCTTGGTGCAGTTGTCATTACTTCCTATGAACTTGCAGTCGGTGTGATTGTCAATCTGTATCTGCACTGGAATGTCTGGGACTATAGTACGCTCCCGCTGAACTATCACGGACAGATTTGTCTGGTACACAGTATTTTCTGGTATTTCACAAGTATCCCGGCGAAATATGTCTTTGAGCGACTGAAACCAAGATTTTTCATAGACTAATTTTTATTATATCATATTTTTCATGCTGATACAAGCATTTCTGCAATTTTTGTCAGAATCATCAATGTTTCTGTTCTTTAATTATTACTTTTTACAGATTTTTCATCTGAATTTTGTTGAAAGTTTTGTTTTGTGCCTGCAAATGCGGTGCAGATTGACAAACAAAAGAAAAAATATCCTGATTTATACGGCAGAAAATCCCGGATTTGTGCAAAATCACGATTTTTCCGGATTCTGCCGCATTTTGTGCCGTTTTTGCCGGAAAAGTCCCTTTTTCCCCTTGCAAAATGCGGAAAAGCATGGTATAATAACTACATCTGCGGTTTTTCACTGCATAGAAATTTTAAAAAATTGAAATAAGAGGAGGACTAACATGGAAAATTCAACAGCGGAAAAAGCACCGGTTTCCAAACCTGCCGTATCACAGCCCAGAAAAACTGCATCTTCCGGCGGGATAAAAGGCTGGTTCTTCCGCAACCGTTTTTACCTGATGGCATTTTTCATCCCGGTCATACTGATGTATATCTGCTATGCTATTTTCGGACTTTACCCGTTTGGGGAACAGTCTGTGCTGGCACTGGATTTTAATGCACAGTATGTCTATTATTTTGAGGCTTTGCGGGATGCCTTCTGGGGTGACGGCAGTATCTTCTATAATTGGAGCAGAAACCTGTCCGGCGGGTATATGGGTGTTATCGGTTATTATCTGGCGAGTCCGTTCACACTGATTGTCATGCTTCTGCCGGAAAAAATGATGCTGACCAGTCTGTTGCTGATGATTCTGGCAAAGATTGGCTCGGCAAGTCTAACATTTCATATTTATTTGCAGAAAAGCAAGAAATTACAGCCACTGCCGGCACTGATATTCGGCATTTTATATTCTCTGATGGCGTACATGGTAATTCAGACCATTGACCCGATGTGGCTGGACGGTCTGGTATTTCTGCCGCTGATTGCACTCGGTGTGGAATACCTGATTGATGACGGTAGAAAAATTAATTATATTATTCCGATTGCTGTCATGTTTGTGGCGAATTTTTATATCGGTTATATGATAGGCATTTTTACAGCCATATATTTTATTTATTACCTGTTTTTCGGAACAGAACAGAAAAACAGAAAAGTCATGGATTTTTTCTACACCTGCATGACATTCGGTGTATGTACAGTTGTTGCTGTGATGTGTGCAGCATTCATGATTCTGCCGGTTTATAAGGCTTTGTCTCTTGGTAAGTTTGATTTTACAGAACCGGATTACAGTTTCAAGACACAATTTGACCCGGTGATTATATTCAGACAATTACTGACTTGTCAGTATGACTCTGTGAATGTGCAGGGCAGTCCGGAAATTTACTGCGGCATTCTGACGGCTGTGCTGCTGCCGCTGTTTTTCCTGAACAAGAAAATTCAGCTGAAACAGAAACTTGGCTATGGTTTTCTGCTGACAGTGATGTTTTTCAGTATGTATATCAAGCCTGTGGATATGTGGTGGCATGGCGGACAAGTGCCGAACTGGCTGCCTTTCCGGTATTCTTTTATTGTATCATTCATTCTGCTTTCCATGGCGGCAACAGCATTCCGGGAACTGGAACATGTCGAAACAAGCTGGCTTGGCGGCATCTTCTTCGGATTTCTGGCGTTATGCCTGTTTATCAACACACAGGGCTATGAAAGCATTGACGAAATGAAATCTATATGGCTTTCGGTTGGCTTATCTGCTGTTTATCTGCTGCTTCTTGGCGGTATGATTTCTAAAAAATCAAAACTGGTTCTGCCTGTACTTCTGACCTGTGTTGTTTCCGGAGAACTGATTTTCAATACTGTGGAAACAATGCATTCTGTTGATAAAGAAGTCGCCTATTCTTCCAGAGCCTCTTACAGGACGTTTATTCAGTCCGGACGAAAAGCCGTGGATATCATGGAAGAATATGACAAGAATCACAGCAACGGCATTGACGGCGGCTTATACCGTTCAGAAAAAACGTTCACCAGATGTGTCAATGATAACATGGCATTCGGTCTGAAAGGACTGACACATTCCAGCTCTGTCATGAATGCCCAGACTCTGAATTTTATCGAAACTATGGGCTATAACATGAGAAGCTACTATTCCAGATATGACGGCACAACCGAACTTGCCGATTCCCTGCTTGGTATCAAGTACGTTCTTGACAGGGGAGATGTCACTGCCAGACCGCTCCTGCATCCGTCCTATCCCAAAGTAGAGGAATATAATTATGATGATTATGACGACAAAAACGCTGACGGCACTCCGAAAAATAAAACAATCAGCATTTATCAGAATCCAAATGCACTTTCTATCGGCTATCTGGTAAATGATGACCTGCTGAGAATTGACCATCTTGGCAATGATAACCCGTTTAACAGTCAGAACGTGCTGTTAAGCACTATGATGGGCAAAACAGAATTTGATGCCGCCGGACAGATTTCCTATACAGAATCTTATTATACTCCCGTTTCCGATGTGGAAACTGTTCTTGGTGCAGTTACACTTTCTGATTATAACGGTCAGGCAACTTATACCAAAATGGACAGTGGAGACCCGACTGTTGATTATCGCTTTACTGTCGGACAGAATAAACGCATTTATGCATATCTGAAAACTGAAAATGAACAGGCTGTCAATCTCTGGCTTGGCACATGGGACAATGTGACCGAAAAATATAATTTCAAGTCTTTCGGCAGATATTTCGAGACAAAGAATTACTGTATCTTGGATTTGGGTGTTTATGAACCCGGTACAAAACTTGCACTCCGCATGACGGTGGATAATGACCAAAATGCAACTATCGTCAAAGCACCATATTTCTACTATTTCAATGAAGATGTTTATCAGGCAGACATTGACGTTCTGAAAACTCAGCAGATGCAGATTGAAAAACAGAATGCAACTTATATCAAAGGCACTGTCAATGCACAGGAAGGGCAGATTCTGTTCACTTCCATACCTTATGAAGAAGGCTGGACTGTCAAGGTAGACGGTAAAAAAGTACAGGTCATCAGCGAAGACGGCAAAACAGAAAGTGTGAATGCACAGCAGTGTCTGAAAGCAATGATTTATGTAGAACTTGAACCCGGTACACATACTATTACAATGAGCTATCTGCCACCTTATTTTATGACAGGAATGATAATGCTTGGAGTGGGAATTGCAATTATTATCATGTTCTACACTTATGACAGAAAAAATAATAAAGTTCTGATTGCGAGAGTCCGCAACAAAAGACGTGAAGCCATGCAGGCTGAAAAAGCCGCTTCTTAATCAGAAATTCAGAAAAGACGGTGTTTTCGCCGTCTTTTCGTGTATCAAAGAAAACAGATTTTTCATATACTGAAACAGGAGAAAATTTTATGTATTTTTATGAAATCTTACATGCCTGTGAAGAAACTGTTCTGACAGAAGAATTCCTGACACTTTGCACCGACTCGCCGGATTTGCAGCAAACACGGGAAGTTTTCACGGAATTTCTGAAAAATATCAAAAGCCTTGCACCGGAAATTTCCGGCGAATGGACGCTTTTTATGAGTCATGTTCAGACAGAGGAAGAAAGTTATGAAGATGTCTATGCAAAAAATACGCATGACCCCGAAAAATTTGGTATTGAAATTACACCTTGGAAAGAAGTCCTCGGCTGGACTGTGGATACCGAAACCCTCTCGCACTACGGCAGAGAAGTTTTCACCGCCGCTGTGCTGTGGGAAATTACCTGGTTCGGCTATGATGAAGAAACTATTCAGGCAAGAGTCGAAAGCTGGGAACATGCTGAATTTTCTGAATATGATTTAATTGAACCTGAAGGAGATGAGCTATAATATGATTACTTTACAAGTACCTGCTACCAGTGCCAATCTCGGCGCAGGTTTCGATGCACTGGGGCTTGCTTTACAGTATTATAATACTATCGAAATGGAAGAAAGTGACAGAATCGAAATTTCTTCCCCTGATAACCCGCATGTCCCCACAGACGAAAAAAATTTAATCTATACTTCTGCAAAAGATTTATTTGAAGTCTGCGGCAGAAAATTAGACGGTCTGAAACTCATTCAGCATGACAGAATCCCGATGACACGAGGACTCGGCTCAAGTTCAGCTTGTATTGTTGCCGGTCTGGTCGGTGCAAATACATTGCTTGGCAATCCGCTCAATACAGATGATTTAGTTGACCTTGCTGCACAGATTGAAGGTCATCCCGATAATACTGCACCTGCTCTGCTTGGCGGGATTGTAACAGCCGTATTCGATGGCAGACGTGTCCACTGGGTCAAGCAGGAAGTCTATACCAAACTGCGCTTTGTCGCCATGATTCCGGATTTTGAACTTAAAACCGAAAAAGCCCGTGCTTGTCTGCCGTCAGAAGTCTCTCACAAGGATGCTGTCTATAATCTTTCCAGAGCCGCTTTGTTTTCCGCTTCTCTGCTGACTGGAAAATTTGAGAATCTCCGCACAGCAACTCATGATAAACTGCATCAGCCCTACAGAATGGCTTTAATCCCTCATGCCCGTGAAGTTTTTGATATTGCTTATGCTCACGGCGCATATGCTGCCTATATTTCCGGTGCTGGTCCTACCGTCATGGCAATTGCTGATGAAGAAAATACTTACTTCGCCGGAAAAATGCGCTTCTCCCTTGATAATGCCGGGCTGAAAGGCTGGAAAGTTCATGACCTCAAAATTGACAATAACGGCTGTGTATTATTATAAGTTTCTGAAAACTGTCTGTACTTCCGGACAGTTTTCTTTTCGTTTGTGAATTTTTCTAATTTCCTGTTGACAAATATCTATTTTTTTGTTATAATTGAAACAGTCCGCCAAAAAATAACGATTCCGCTATCAGGATTGAAAATTGTTAACCCATCTAACGAATATTGTATTATTTCTATCGATGTGGTATAATATAAGAAAAATTTACAAAAAGAAGGTTTTACCAATGGAAAAACGTTGTATTTACGCTGACCACGCTGCCACAACAGCCGTGTCAGATGAAGTTTTAAAAGAAATGCTTCCCTATTTTCAGGAACATTTCGGTAATCCGTCCAGTATCTATGCGAAAGGACGTGAGAATGAACGTGCTATTATAGATGCCCGTGCAAGAGTTGCAAAATGCCTTAACGCTGACCCGAAGGAAATCTATTTTACGGCAGGCGGCTCAGAATCGGATAACTGGGCTATCAAAGGCACTGCGGACAGACTCGCCGCAAAAGGCAAAAAGCATATTATTACCACTGTATTTGAACATCATGCCGTTTTGCATACCTGCGAATTCCTCGAAAAACACGGCTTTGAAGTAACATATCTGCCCGTCAGTCCGGAAGGGCTTGTCAATCCCGAAGATGTCGAAAAGGCTATCCGTGAAGATACTGCTTTGGTTACAGTGATGTATGCCAATAACGAAATCGGTACAATTCAGCCTATTTCTGAAATTGGTGAAATCTGCAAGAAGCATAAAGTTCTGTTCCATACAGATGCTGTACAGGCAGTCGGCAATGTGCCAATTGATGTCAAGGCACAAAATATTGATATGCTTTCCATTTCTGGTCATAAATTCCATGCTCCAAAAGGTATCGGTGTCTTGTATGTCAGAAAAGGTATCCTTCTGTCGAATCTGATTCACGGCGGCGGTCAGGAATCCGGTAAGCGTGCCGGAACAGAAAATGTTCCCGGTATTATCGGCATTGCAAAAGCGATTGAAATCGCAACAGCAGATATTCCCGGCAAAATTGCTAAACTGACCCCTCTCCGTGATAAGCTTATCGAAGGAATTCTGAAAATTGACCAGACACGGCTCAACGGCGACAAGGAAAAGAGACTCTGTGGAAATGTTAATATTTCCATTGTCGGAATCGAAGGCGAAAGCCTTCTGCTGATGCTTGACCATTATGGTATTCAGGCTTCTTCTGGTTCTGCCTGCACGTCAGGTTCTCTTGACCCGTCTCATGTACTGCTGTCTCTGGGACTGGTTCACGAAGTGGCACACGGTTCTTTGCGATTAAGTTTCGGCGAAGAATTTACGGAAGAAGATGCAGATTATATTCTCGCTGTACTTCCCGAAATCGTGGAAAAATTAAGAAGCATGTCTCCCATGTGGGAAAGACTGACAAAAGAAAATATAAAACTCGTATAAGCAACAAGGAGGAATTTTATTATGAATTACAGTGAAAAAGTAATGGACCATTTTACAAATCCACGTAATGTAGGCGAAATCCCGGATGCTGACGGAATTGGTGAAGTCGGTAATGCAAAATGCGGCGACATCATGAAAATGTATCTGAAAATTGACGGTGAAACAATTTCTGATGTCAAGTTCAAAACATTCGGCTGTGGTGCAGCGATTGCCACTTCTTCTATGGCAACCGAAATGATTAAAGGCAAAACCATTGATGATGCTCTGAAACTGACTAATAAAGCCGTAATGGAAGCACTTGACGGTCTGCCGCCTGTCAAAGTTCACTGTTCCGTACTCGCTGAAGAAGCTGTTAAGGCAGCACTCACAGACTATTACACCAAACAGGGGGTAGATGCGAAATTAATTGTCGG
>DJXC01000215.1 GCA_002449575.1 Ruminococcus sp. UBA7014 | reverse complement strand
TTTCAGGCAGATTTCTGATGTGCTTACTGGAGAGAAGAATCATCTATCCGACATATTCAGCCACATCAAATACACCTTACAGCGACATTGTCCGTGCTGTTATTTCTCAAAACTGTATGAATGACGATAACCGCAGAATACCGGGGCTTTCTCTCGGAGAGGTCAGCGGTGAATGCTGGGAACAGACAACAAAACTACAGGTCAGCTACACCAATCTCATGGAAACATCGATACTTCGTATACAGCTACTCACCTTGATGTGCGTACAAGCAATATCTGGTATGGAAAAAACAATCAGCACACCAACTTCACCAATCATTAGAGCAACAGAGCCGTCAACAGAAAACAGCATGACGGTAGAAGTCAAAGTCAACGGTGAAACCTACAGCGGAAAACTGAATAAGAAATAAATTTATTCCGGAATGATTTTTATAAATCGTTCCGGATATTTTTTGGAAAGGAGTACAGCTATGACAACTCAGCAAACAGAGCAGATTCTTATCATGAGAGCTAAAGGTTATGGATACAAAAAAATTGCAAAAGAACTGGATATTTCAGAAAATACAGTAAAGTCAGCACTGCGTAGAAAGAGTGATGACCCCTGCTGTAAAAACTGCGGTGCATTCCTGCATAACACTTCTGGTCACAGGCAAAAAACTTTCTGTTCTGCAAAATGCCGCTATGCTTTCTGGCGAAAAAATAACTGCTCCAAAGGAACAGTCAAATCTGTGTGTTTAAATTGCGGAGCAGAATTTTCTGATTATTCTTACCGACACAGAAAATACTGCTCTCACAGTTGTTATATTTCTAATCGCTACAAGGGGGAAAACGAGCATGAAACAGAATGAAATCATGTATCAGGTGACAATGAGCCTGTTCCGCCAGATGCTTAAAAACGGCTTGCTCACCAAGGAAGAATACGCTGTAATTGATACAAAGATGAGGGAGAAATATCAGCCGAAATTCGGCACATTATTCGTTGACTTATCTGAAAATAAGAGGTAATATGGTAGCTGAAAGGAGGGCTGTTTCATGCGAAAAATTATCAAATTAGAGCCTGCAATTCCGGTACTGCCGAAACAGAAAAAAGTCGCCGCCTATGCACGTGTTTCAATGGAATCAGAAAAACTGATGCATTCATTATCTGCACAAATCAGTTATTTCAGTGAACTGATTCAGAAGAATCCCGAATGGGAATATGCCGGAGTGTATGCTGACAGATTCATCTCAGGAACAAGCATTGAAAAAAGAGCTGAATTCCAGCGTTTAATTTCTGACTGCGAAGCAGGAAAAATCAATATTGTGCTTTGCAAGAGCATTTCCAGATTTGCAAGAAATACCGTTGATTTGCTGAAAACAGTCAGGCATCTGAAAGAACTCGGCGTGGAAGTCCGGTTTGAAAAAGAAAATATCAGCTCCATGAGCAGTGACGGAGAAATGATGCTCACTTTGCTTGCAAGCTGTGCGGAGCAGGAAAGCATCACGCAGAGTGAAAATCTGAAATGGGCAGTCAGCAGAAAATTTGAACGTGGAGAACCTTGGGGAAATCCTGTTTTTGGCTATATCAGAATCAAAAATGACTATATCATCAATGAGGAAGAAGCGGAAATTGTACAGAAAATCTATGCAGATTTTCTTGCGGATGTGCCTATGGGAAGTATCGCAAAATGGCTGAAAAGCATCAACTGCCGATGCGTAACACCGCAGTTTGTAAAAAACGTTCTGACAAATGTTACTTATGTTGGTGACTTGATTTTGCAGCAGCATTTTTCGCCTTCGGTGAATCATATGCAGAAAAACAATGGAGAGATGCCAAAATATTATGTTTCTGCACATCATCCTGCAATTATCAGCCGTGAACTTTTTGAACAGGTACAGCAGAAAATGCAGACAATGCTTGATTTTAATCCGGAAGCACACCGTGTTGCAAGAGTTTCCTGTTTTTCGTCAAAAATCACCTGTGCTGTCTGCGGAAATCATTATGTGAGGTACGATTTGCATGACCGTAAAAGCTGGGCTTGTTTCGGCAAAATCACCAGCCGCAAGAAAAACTGTCAGAACGGAAATTTATCAATTGATAAGCTGGAAAAATTATGCTGTTCCGTACTGAACTGGGATATTTTCGATGAAAGCCAGTTTACAAAAACTGTGCATAATCTGCTGGTTCATCCTGACGGAAAAGTGGTTTTTACATTTTATGACGGAACAATTGCCGAAGAATATGTGCGGTTTTTCAACTCAGAAGACAGAAAATATCTTGACCCACATACCAAATTTTATGGCTATACATGGACAGGAACGGAATATATCATCAATGACGAAGAAGCGAAAGCAGTCAGAATGGTCTATGAAGATTACCTGAATGAGATGACAATTTCCGATATTTCGAGAAAAATGGAGAATCTCGGCTATCACAGCAAGCGGGGAAGATTTTCAAGGAAACTTGTACTTTATCTTCTGAGCAATCCGTTTTACACCGGAACGAGAATCTATCCTGCCGCTTATTCCGGCACCGGAAAAGAAGAAACCGTCAGAAATGACCACGATGCGATTATTACAGAAGAACAGTTTGAAAAAGCCCGTGAGAGGAGAGAATATTATGCCAAACGTCACGAAGATTCCCACAACCATAAGCAGGTACACGGCACAGCCGATTGACACTCCCGTCAAGCGGAAAGTCTGTGCGTACGCTCGTGACTCTACCGATTCCGAAGAACAGCTCACAAGCTATGAAGCACAGGTCAGCTATTATACGGAATACATTAAAAAGCACGATAACTGGGAATTTATCAAAGTTTACGCTGATGAGGGAATTTCCGGATGTTCCACCAAAGGCAGAATCGGATTCCTGAAAATGGTGGAAGATGCCCTTGCTGGAAAAATCAATCTCATCATAACAAAGTCGGTGAGCCGATTTGCACGGAATACCGTGGATTCCTTATCCACCATCCGCAAGCTGAAAGAGCATAATGTGGAGTGTTATTTCGAGAAAGAGAATATCTGGAGCTTTGACCCGAAATGTGAATTATTATTATCTATCATTGCATCAATTTCGCAGGAAGAATCACGTTCCATTTCCGAGAATGTCACATGGGGACACCGGAAACGCATGGCAGACGGAAAAGTCAGTGTGCCGTTCAGCCGTTTTCTTGGTTACGACAGAGGAGAGGACGGAAATCTTGTCGTCAATGAGAAAGAAGCCGAAATTGTGCGTTTAATTTACAGATTGTTCCTTGAAGGGCTGACACCTTATTCCATAGCCAGACACCTGACAGAAAAAGGCATTCCCACACCAGCCGGAAAAACAAAATGGACAGACAGCACCGTGAAATCCATTCTCACCAACGAAAAATACAAGGGTGATGCACTTCTGCAAAAAAGCTATACTGCGGATTATCTGACCAAGAAGAAAAAAGTCAACCACGGAGAAGTTCC
>DJXC01000013.1 GCA_002449575.1 Ruminococcus sp. UBA7014 | reverse complement strand
AATTTATTTTCTCTGAAATCAAAGAAAAAAGTTAGTTTTCACTAACTTATACGGCAAGGAGGGACTGCTGCGGAATTCGTCAGCAGCAGTCACAATTATCTGAAATTTCTGAGCAAATATCACATTACAGATAAATCCTACAGGATATATTTTAGCATAGTCTAACTGAAAAATCAAGTGAATTTGCAAAATTTGTTACCTGAAACAAAATTTTTGCAGTAACAGAAAAGATATTGTTCACAACAGACAGAAAGAAAATGGAAAAAGTTAGCTATGGTTTACAGTCTGCATCATACTTCTGGTTTGCAAAGGCTGATACAAATACCAGCAAGCATCCAGAAAACCGGAGTCACAGTAATACTTCCTGTGCAGAAAATCATAAGAAGCAGTGCAAGAATGACAGTCAGGAAAATGCTTGTATGCAGCCAGTTTTTATTTTTTTTGCAGGCAGTGCCGCCACGGATAAGCGTAAGACACATCAGGACAAGGAAAAGCAGCAACATGGGGATTCCCATTGTTCCGGCAGTCTGGAGATAATAACTGCCGCACCGGTCAAATACATTTGGATTGGAAGGAATTACAAGACTTTGATATAATTGAGGATAAACAAGATTATCCGGACCACTTCCGGCAAGGGGATATTTTTTAATAATAGCAAGCGTATTTTTCCAGAGATATCCATATGTTTCTGTAAGGCTTGCAATATCAAAATGTCCGTTGGGATTGATTGAACCACTCGGAACATAATATCCGCTGACTGCCAGACGATAGGATGAATCTTTCCATAGTACACTGCCATCATAGAAAGCAATCCCATCAGAAATCGTTTCATTCTCAATTGTATAATTCGTGTTGTTAATGGAGGGAGAAAAATAATTCCAGACCATGCCAAGAAGAATCGCTGGAATGACAGCAATCACAGCAGCTTTTCTGCCTGATTTTTTTACGAGAAGATAAATCAAAGCAATGAGGAAAGCAAGGACTGTGCCGATGATACCTGTCAGGCACTGTGTTCTGACAGCAGTCAGAGAAAAGCTGACTGCACAAAGAATATCAAAAATCCGCTGTTTTTTATTTTCTGTGCATGCAGCTTCCAGAATGGCGGAAAGCAGAAGAACAGAAAGCAGAAATCCCAGAAATACAGGGCTTCCGGTCAGTCCGGACGGCAGAAATGTATTGAAAAGCAGAATCGGTTCTAGATTTTTATAATAAGATGGAAAGCCGATGGGAAGCATCTGAAACAGCCCCCACAGACATTCAGCAAGCCCCATCCAGAACATACCGTGCAGAAGTTTCAGACGGTTATCATCTGTGCCAAGCTGTGCGCCAAGCAGAAAAAAACTTCCGTAAAATAAAATGGAAAGCCAGCCTTCGCTTCTGCCATCTTCGCCAAAGATAGAAACAGAATAATCATAAGAGTTATAAAAGCTGACTAGTCCCCACACAAGCATAGCAGCAAGAATTCCTGCCGGAAGAAATAAATTTCTGGGTGTTTCCGATTTCATGAAACCAATAAAAACAAAGACAATGGCAAATACACCCATAATAGACAACGCCATACCCGGTACACTATAGACTTTAGCGAATTCCAGAGGAATACTGAACAGCGGCATCAGAATCAGAAAGCCGAGCAGAATTTTCAGGTTAAAGCTGTAATAGCTCTCCGGTGTCATATTAAGAATAAAATTGGATTTTTCAGTAGTACCCAGAATTGTTTTTGCCGTTTTCGGCATAAAAATCACTCCTTTCAGAAAAAACGGGACGGCAGTGCGCCGTCCCTGAAAATTTGTGTATTACTTTGCATAATCTGCAACCCGGCTTTCACGAATTAGGTTGACTTTAATCTGACCGGGATATTCCATTTCGTTTTCAATCTGCTGTGCAATCTGACGGGCAACCAGCACCATTTTTTCATCACTGATGACATCAGGCTGAATCATGACACGAATTTCACGCCCTGCCTGAACAGCATAGCATTTTTCAACGCCTTTATAGGACATACAGATTTCTTCCAGTTTTTCCAGACGCTTGATATAACTGTCATAATTTTCACTTCTTGCACCGGGTCTGGCAGCAGAGATTGCATCAGCAGCCTGTACAATACAGGCAATAGCGGTGCGGGGTTCTACATCGTTGTGGTGTGCTTCGATAGCGTGAAGCACTTCTGCATTTTCGTGACATTTACGGCACACATCCACACCGAGCTGGACATGCGAGCCTTCCATTTCCGAAGTGAGTGCTTTACCAATATCATGGAGCAGACCGGCACGTTTTGCAAGGCTTACATCCACGCCGAGTTCTGCGGCAAGCACACCTGAAAGCTGTGCCACTTCGATAGAATGTGTCAGCACATTCTGGCGATAACTGGTTCTGAATTTCAGTCTGCCAAGCAGTTTAATCAATTCATGATTCAAGCCGTGAACATTGGTTTCCAGAACAGCACGTTCGCCTTCCTGTTTAATTTTATGTTCGACTTCCCGTTTGGCTTTTTCGACCATTTCTTCAATGCGGCTGGGGTGAATACGTCCGTCAGCAATCAAGCGTTCGAGGGCAATTCTGGCGATTTCACGGCGCACCTGGTCAAAACAGGAGAGAGTGATAGCTTCCGGCGTATCATCAATAATGAGGTCAACACCAGTAAGTGTTTCAAGAGTACGAATATTTCTGCCTTCTCGTCCGATAATTCTGCCTTTCATTTCGTCATTAGGCAGTGCAACAACAGAAACAGCAGCTTCGGACACCTGGTCAGAAGCACATTTGGCAATTGCAAGGGAGATATAGCTTCTTGCCTTTTCTTCGCTTTCCTCTTTGAGCTGCTGTTCATAAGCAGAAATTTTGACAGCCTTTTCATGTATAAGGTCATCTTCCAGGGTTTTGAGCATATACTCCTTTGCTTGTTCACGGGTCAGTTCTGAGATACGTTCCAGTGTAACGAGCTGTTCCTGACGGATTTTTTCGGTTTCTTCTTTCAGTGTTATAACTTCCTTGATTTTTTCCTGAACGGCTTCTTCTTTCTGTTCGAGGGTATCCATTTTTTTGTCGAGAGTTTCTTCTTTCTGATGAATTCTGCGTTCCTGTTTGGAAATCTCATTTCTTCTGTCTTTGATTTCCTTTTCTGCTTCCTGACGGAGTTTATAAATTTCGTCTTTGGCTTCTACCAGAATTTCTTTTTTCCGGTTTTCGGCTTCTTTGTCTGCTTCGTTGAGCTGATGCTGTGCCTGTTGAATCAGGCGTTCTGCTTCAGCGGTCTGTTCTCTTGCGGTCTGCAATTCAACCTGAGCAGCTTTCTGCGCTGCACTGAGTGCGGCTTCGCCTTCTTTTCTTTGTTGGGCGACACCTTTGTTGAAGCCTTCTTTTTCAGCGGACTGCACTTTTCCGGAATAGACTTTCCAGACAAAGATAATTGCCGCAATGAGTACGACAATGACTCCAATCAAAAAACCTGTCATCTGCATTACCTCCTTTAAGATTTGTAAAGTGTTTCTGATTTTGTTAAGATTGTCAGAACTTCACACAGGCGGTAAATGCTGCTTCCTGTATTGTTCAATTTTCAAAATAATCATAGCATAAAAGCTGCAAATACACCTGCATCAAGATTACAAGATATAAATCGCTGCCTGAGGCAGCGGATTATATCATCACAATATTATTATTGTAAACTTTTTTGACAAATTTGTCAAGAGGATAAACAAAAAAATTTCTGAAAATGATAAAAAAGAACGGACTTGTTTTTCTGTGAAATACAGATGGTCTTGACATGCGTACAAAATTCACAGGGAAAGGCTGCTATTTGTCCGAAATTTCGTGTAAAGCGACAAAATTTTAGATAAAATGCTCCGGATTACTTGCAAAACTGACAATTCTGCTGTATAATAAATTAGAAATTTTGATTCACAAGAAAGGAAAGATAAGTTCATGAACCTGAATGATTATGAAAAAGCAGAACTTTCTGCATTTTATGAGGACTGTCAGAAAAGCTATGCGGAGTATCAGTCACAAAATTTAAAACTGGATATGTCCAGAGGCAAACCTTCTCCGGAACAACTGGACTTAAGTGCCGGACTGCTGAATTGTCTGAGCAATGAAGATTTGAAAGGCGAAGCCGGAGACTACCGGAATTATGGACTTCTGGACGGCATTCCGGAAGCAAAGAGACTGTTTGCACCGATGGTAGGCGTACAGCCGGAAGAAGTATTTCTGTTCGGCAATGCCAGCCTTCAGGCAATGTACATGACAGTGAGTTATGCCTACAGCCACGGACTGATGGGCAATACCCCGTGGAAGGATTTAGAGAAGGTAAAATTCCTGTGTCCTGTGCCGGGCTATGACAGACATTTCAGAATCACAGAATTTTTCGGCATCGAAATGGTTAATATTCCCACAGATGAAAATGGCCCTGATATGGATATGGTGGAAAAGCTGGTATCTGTCGATGAAAGTGTTAAGGGTATCTGGTGTGTACCGCAGTATTCCAATCCGTCCGGCGTGGTATACAGTGACGAAGTTGTCAGAAGATTTGCAGCTTTGAAACCTGCTGCAAAGGATTTCCGTATTTTCTGGG
>DJXC01000150.1 GCA_002449575.1 Ruminococcus sp. UBA7014 | reverse complement strand
AACCAAACCCGTTGGCGAGGGGAAGTCCCCGCCTCTTTAGGCGGGGGAGGATGTCACGCATTGAGTACTTCAAAAAATCAGAGAACAAGCAAGCCGCCTTTTCGGGCGGCTTTGCTTTTTGTATTTAGCTGATAATGTTTTCAAAATAATTTTTGATTTTTTCTTCCATTTCTGTATGATTGTTTGCAGAACTGCTTTCAATATCAGTAATTGTAGTATTGACAGCATTGTAAATCGTTTTTGCACCAGAACTGGAAGACTGTACTTTGGTTTTTATATTGAGAAGATATTTCTGAAGTACAATAATATCTGTTACACTGTTTTTACCATCATAGTCAAAATCGCCGGCTTGGGAGTAAGTACCGTTCAGGACAGCTTTTTTCAGGAAAATCAGGTCATAGATATTCACAATGCCGTCGGCATTGATGTCACCCATGATAAGAGGCTTGATTTCTTCGGATTCTGTGTAATAATATTCCGGTTCAGCGACTTCTTTAAAGTTTACTCGGAAGTAATCCATAGAACCCTTGAAATCCAGACCGTTTACAAGACCTTTGCCAATGCAATAATTGGCATCTTCTGAAACAACGTCTACAGGGTCAGCCGTAATTTCGCCGGAAGCAACTGTCTGACCATTGACAAGCAGCTTGCCTTCATCACCTGTCAGAACAATGCTGATAGTTATCCATTTTCCAAGCTCATAAACATTTTCAGCAGTCAGTTTCTGTGTGCCGTTTCCGTCATTGATGGAAAATACCAGTTTTCCGTTAAGCGCATTCAGCATCATATATTTTTTAGATTCCATATTGCCGAAACTGAAAATTGTACCATCTCCACGGAGCAGGACTGCTGTCTGATATTCCGCATCATGGAAGTTTGCATAAGAGCTGTCAGCAATGAGATACTGGTTGCCGCCATTGAATGTCAGGACACCATTTCCGCTGGTTCTGGTTTCTTCCCATGTCGGATTGTTTACAGAAACGCCGTAAGTAGAAATGTAATTATCTTTTGCGATTCTGGAACTGTCCGTATCAAATTCAAGACCGGCATACTGTCCGTCATTGTAAGGGCGGGAATTTGCATAAGCATCCGGACTTGCCCAGCCATAGACCGCACCGGCTTGCAGTGTTCTGCTGGAATCGTCATAATAATCGCCGTCAGTAATTGCCTGACCTGTTGCTGAACCTTTTGCTAATCCGTAGGATACACCCTTGACAGTCGCATTTCCGGAAACATTGTAATTATTAAAGACAAGTCCGCTTTCGAGAACTCTTGCATTATCAGAAATGACAGAATTTCCCATCACTCCGGCATAGTCTGAAATAATTGCATTATCCTTGACAGTTGCATTTTCAGCGACAACTGCGTGACCAGAAATCACGGCATTTCCTGAAACATTCGCTGAACCTGTGACAATGGCATAATCTTTAATCTGGGCATTGCCAGTAACAGTTGCATACCCCATTACTTTTGCATTTGGCGCAACATAAACAGAATCATCTACACGGGCAGTCGAAGCGACAAAACCACCGCCGTTGCTGTGATAATTTCCCTGCGCCATACCGGTATTATTTGCCGTCTGTCTGATTTCTGCGCCATCAATTGTCACTGCATAGGGATAGCGTGTCTTTCCTAAGAACGGACGGTTATTTTCGTCGAATTCACCCTCGCTGTAAGCCCACGGCACACCGTTTTCCTGCCATGTATCAGAATCCGGAGTAGCCGTCACAACGAGAAATACAGCATCAGCAACACCAACGTTAATACTTGCAGTTTCACCAGCCTTGAACAAATCGGAATATCTGGTATTACCATTACTTTCCGCAACAACAAGGCAAGCCCTCCAGTCTGCGCCCTGTACATCGGTCAGACCTTCTAATGTGGCAGAAACAGAAGCACCATCTTCCCATGTACCGCCGGAAGCTTTCAGCGGAATGATATTCAGTCCGAACTGCTGCGGCGCACGTTCTGTCGGAACAGTATAATAATTATCTTTGTCAGTTGTTTTTTCTAACAGCGTGTAGATTTCGCCCCAGTTCCATTCACCGGAATTTAATAACTGATACTGCCGGGCCTGATATTTTTCCTGCTGATTGAAATCCAGTGTTGCCAGACGAGCCGCATATTTTCCAAGTGTTTCTTTTATATCGGCATTCGCCAGACGGTCAATTTCTTTATAAGGATATTCATCACGCTGACCGTTCTGCATGAGCGTTTTCATAAAGTCCTTGCCGTAACCGTCCAGATTGTCGGGATTATCGGTCAGATACTGCAAAAATGCCCATGAGGCATAGTTATCTCTGCCAAGAATCGGCGTAAAGCAGAGATTTTTCATATAAGTTTCAAAATAGTCTGTGCCGGATGCCGGGTCTGTCACCCACTGACTGTAATAATCAGAATATAAGAATTGTTCTCTGTACCAGTTAGCAATGGCTTCCCACCATGACTGCACATATTTATTTTCATTCCAGCCGAGTTGATGTGCTGTGACAACATGTCCGAATTCGTGAGGCAGTACCCATGACGGATTAGGACTGTTCTGCATTGCACCAACACAACAGAACATGAACGCATAGCCCTGATTGTCATAGCCCATATAAGCCCAGTCATCTGCAAATGGTGAAAGACCTGTTCCGGAAATGTAGAAATTTACTTTATACTGATTTCCGTCACGGAGTGAAAGATTTACCGACTGTGTAGGTGCTTCCATTTTCAGGTCATTCATATAGACATCCCAGCAGGCTTCCAGATTTTTCGCATTTTCCTGTAAGAAACTTTCTGTAATTTTAGAAGAATCCGCACCGTTTTTGCCCCAGATAAACTGAAAATGCTCTGATTCCCATCTGTTGACATCTTCGTTCGCACACCAGACATCACGGGTTTGGAGATTGTCTGCCTGTGCCTGAACCGTTTCGACCGGGTTCAGTTCCAGTGCGCTGACCGGAACGGAAACTGCGCTGAAACACATTACAGCAGAGCAGACACCGGCAATTATTTTTCTGTATTTTTTCATACGAAAATTCCCCCTCGTATATAATTTGTGAATAATCATATTATAACATATTGTTCACGGTTTGTCAATATTTTTCGTAAAATAATTATAAAAAATCAGGTACAATTTCATACCTGATTTCTCATTTTTCTGTGACATCCTCCC
>DJXC01000229.1 GCA_002449575.1 Ruminococcus sp. UBA7014 | reverse complement strand
GTTCACCGGCACTGTATTTCCGGAAAAAACTGGCAGGCAAAGCCATAATTCGCATCATCATGGCGGACTGAATTCCGACAGAAGTTTTCATCTGGATTCTGGAATTCAGCAGTCCCTGGACAGAAGTCAGTAATTGCGTGGAAATTGCAGTACAAACCAGACATATCGCAATTCCAACAAGCATTTCCATACTGCCGTTTGAAACAACAGGTCCGGTCAACGCTCTGGTGATACGAGGCATTAGCATCCCAATACCTGTCACAGCAAGTATGGAAAGTACAATCAGAATACTGTCACTCAGGGTCATACAGTCTTTCATGTAGAGTAGCAAATCCGGAATTCCTATTTTTCTCTGTGGCAGCGGCTTATAGAAACAATAGGCTTCCCGTTCAAATAATCCGGCAGTTTCAGCAGACAGTTTGACTTTCTGTCCGGTAGATTTGTCCCTGAAATAGTAACCTGTCAGCTTGTCCGGTAAAA
Source organism: Ruminococcus sp. UBA7014 (assembly GCA_002449575.1). GTDB lineage: Bacteria > Bacillota > Clostridia > Oscillospirales > Ruminococcaceae > UBA3855. Next base: position 2,390 of record DJXC01000229.1, on the reverse strand, counting down.
TTGCAGTCGGTTCGCCGTTTTCTTTCAGATATGCCAGCACTGGTCCATAGGCGTCCTGAAACCAGTTATCTTCCAGCAGAATCTGTCGTTTCATTACTCCGTGCGGACGAAGACAGTAATCAAGCTGTTCTTCATGTTCTTTCAGTGATTTTGGAATTTCTGCCGACTTGAAATGATAATATTTCAGAATCTCGTCAATTGCCTGTTTAGTAATAATTCTTTCATCACTGAATTGTATTGCTGTTCTTTTTCCGAGAATTACGCCTGCCACATGGAAGAAAGAATCTTCAAACCGTTGCTGGTCAAATTCTTTTTTTTGCTGAATTTGTTTTTCAAACCATCCCAAAATTCTCTCCTCCTTTATTCATTGGTCACCAGTTCGGTATAAGCACCGCCAAGCTGCATCAGTTCTTCATGTGTTCCTCGTTCCACAACTTTTCCTTTGTCAAGTACGATAATTTCATCACAGTCACGGATGGTTGATAATCTGTGTGCAATCACAATGCAGGTGATACCTCTGTCCTTGATTGCCTTAACCACTTCAAATTCTGTTTTAGCATCCAGTGCGCTGGTTGCTTCGTCCAGAATAATAATTGACGGGTCTTGTGCAAGCACACGGGCGATTTCCATTCTTTGCCGCTGACCACCGGAAAGGTCACGTCCGCCGGAAATCAGCTGTGCTTGATAACCACCGTCACGAGCCATAATATCTTCATGAAACTGGGCATCACGGGCAGCGAGTATCACTTCAAAATCTTTGACAGATTCATCCCACATTTTAATATTATCTGCAATTGTACCTTCAAACAGAGTAATATCCTGGTCAACAACAGCAACTGAGCCTGTCATAACATCACGGTCAATCTGGAAACGTGGTCTGCCGTCAAAGAGAATCTCTCCTTCCCACGGATTATACAGTCCGGAAATCAGCTTGGAAAGGGTTGATTTTCCACAGCCGGAAGTACCAACAAATGCGACACGGCTGCCGGGTAGCATTGTCATGGAAAAATCTTCTATCAGGGGGGCTGCTAATTTGGAATATCCAAATGTGACATGTTTCAGCTCCACATGTCCTTTCAGCTTGTTAAGTTTTTCTTCGGAAGATGTATTTTGATTTTGAATCACATTAACATCTGACGGATACTGCATGACATCTTCGACACGCTCCATCTGGGTACGCATTTCCTGAATGGTCTGTCCGGCAGAGACCAGTGTCATTGCCGGCGACATAAACGAACCTAAAAAGCCCTGAAACATTTGCAATGCACCGAGTGTAAACTTTCCGTTCATGACAAACCAGATTCCAAGCACCATTACTGCATGATTGGCAAGGGTAGAAAAGAATTCTGGTATCATTCCTAAGTACTGATTCATTTTTTCAGATTTTACTTCCTGTGCATTCACAGAAGCCTGATAGCCTGCCCATTTCTGGAAAAATCCGTTTTCTGCGCCGCTTGCCTTAATGGTTTCAATCATTTCGATTCCGGCAACGGTTGTTGAGGAAAGTTTTGCTTCATCACGCTGCATGACTCTGGTAATATTCACACGCTTTTCGGAAATAATTCTGGACATCAGAAGATTCAGCAGCAGTGTACTGATTCCGATTGCTGTCAGCACAACACTGTTCCGGAGCATCAGTACAAGATAGAATATCATCATAAGTGTATTCAGCAACAAAGGCGCAAAAGTATCTACCAATGTACCGGCAATGCTGGCATTGGTTTCCTGTCTTGCCTGAATATCACCAGCCATTCGCTGTGAAAAAAATTCCATTGGCATCTGCAAAACTTTCCACATATAGGAAGCACTGCCGATGACAGCCATTTTTCCACTAATTTTCAGACTATAGACTGCCTGTACCCATGAGATAAGAATTTGTACAGCAGCGAGTGCTGTCATTACACCAATAAATGGCATCAGCCATTCCGTATTCTGTCCTGTGAGGAGTCTGTCCATAAAAATTTTCGACATTACCGGATTGATAATACCGAACAACGAAGAAATAATTGTTGTCAGCATCACAAAAACAACGGCTGCTTCTGCGCCTTTCAGGCGGTTTCTGGCAAAATCGAGTGTACTTTTTCTTTTGCCGCTTGGTCTGAATTTTTTACCGGGAATTGGGATAAGTGTCACACCTGTAAACGCCTTGTCAAATTCTTCTATCGGGACTTTCACAAATCCTCTTGCGGGGTCATTGATATAGGCATAATTTCCCTTAAATCCATCAAGCACAACAAAATGATTGAAATTCCAGTGGATAATACAAGGAAATTTTCCTTTTTTCCGGATACTTTTAGTAGAATGCCGGAGTGCCTCCATTTTGAATCCATAGCCAACAGCTGCCTGATAAATATTTTTTGCATTAGAGCCATCACGGGAGACACCGCAGT
>DJXC01000164.1 GCA_002449575.1 Ruminococcus sp. UBA7014 | reverse complement strand
TTGATTTTGTCCAGACAACTGCAACATAAAACAAAAGTCCGGAAATTCCGGACTTTTGTATTTTTCTGCTATGAATATCAGATTAGCCTCTTGTAGGAATATATCTTGCAATGGAAGCAGCCATATGAGGCATCGGCATGGTCTGAAGCCAGATTTTCACAGGTCTGTCCGGAGGTGCAGTCACCTTTGTATTGAACAGTCCTTCACCGCCCATCAGCACATTAGCCACGCCTTTAATCATTTCTACTTCGACAGAGCAAGCACCGTCCATTGCTACCAGATAGCCAGTATCAATAATCTGTACCTGACCGGGCTGGAGTACTTTTTCCACAACACCGCCGTCTACTTCGAGCAGAAGTGTCCCGTTTCCGGTAAATTTCTGCATGATAAAGCCTTCACCGCCAAAGAAACCGGAAGAAATTTTCTTCTGGAAATACAGTTCAAACTTTACAGACGGGTCAGATGCCAGAAATGCAGATTTCTGTGCAACAATCATATCACCAGGATTCATTTCAAATGAAATAATATTGCCCGGTACAGATGAACCGAAAGTAATAGAACCTGCTCCGTTCTGTGCAGTATAAGTATTCTGGAACAGGGATTCACCTGTCACCAGTCTGCCAAGAACCTTACCAAAACCGCCGTTTGAGGTTGTCTGCATTTTAACATTAGGGTCTTGCCATACCATAGCACCACTTTGGCAAACTGCACTTTCGCCATTTTCAAGATAGACTGTGGCTACTGGATACGGTGCGCCTTCAATTTCGTATTTCATAATGATTTTCTCCTTTTCAGATAAAATTTGATATTTTTATTATATCATATTTTATGTGATTTGTCAACTATTTTTTTTATTTTATTCTATCTTTTTTTATTTATTTTCTATAATTCTGAATTTTCTGACATTTTTTTAATCTGTTATCTGATTCTGTGTTTTGAATGCAGTAAGCGTATTTTTCATAAGCATAGCAATTGTCATAGGTCCTACACCGCCTGGAACAGGTGTGATATAAGAGGCTTTCGGCTCGACCTCGGCAAAGTTGACATCTCCGCAGAGTTTGCCATTTTCAAGCCGGTTCATGCCGACATCAATTACAACTGCACCTTCTTTGACCATATCGCCGGTAACGAAATTAGCTTTGCCGACAGCAGCAACCAGAATATCTGCTTCTCTGGTAATTTCAGCAAGATTCTGTGTCCGGCTGTGACAGATAGTTACTGTTCCGCTTCTGTGCAGCAGCAGCATTGCCATCGGCTTGCCGACAATGTTACTCCGTCCGATGACAACGCATCTTTTTCCGGAAATTTCTGTTCCGGTGGAGTCGATTAATTCCATAACACCAGCAGGCGTACAGGGCAGAAAAGCATATTCACCAATCATAATTCTGCCGACATTTTCCGGATGGAATGCATCCACGTCCTTTTCTGCCGAAATTGCATTGATAATAGCTTTGTCATCAATCTGTTTCGGAACAGGAAGCTGTACCAGAATTCCATTGACATTCTTGTCAGCATTGAGTGTTTCGACAAGTGCAAGCAGTTCTTCCTGAGTTGTATCTTCCGGAAGGGCATATTCAAATGACTGGAAACCAACTGTTTCACATGCCTTTTTCTTATTGTTGACATACACTCTAGAAGCCGGGTCATTTCCGACAATCACAACAGCCAGACCGGGTTTTTTACTATATTTCTGAAAGAGTGCTTCTGTTTCCTGACGAACCTGTTCTTTCACATTTGCAGATACTTGTTTTCCGTCGATAAGTTTAGCCATGATTTTTATCCTCACTTTCTTGTTTTTCTGAATTATCAGATTTAGATTTCTTTGTGGATTTTGCATTCAGTTCATCAGCCTGTGCCAGCAGAAGCCGGGATTCTTCCGTATTACAGTAAAGCTTGTAATCTCTGCCCATGCGCTTGACCTTAGAAGTGAATATTATCATCAGAATCAGGCAGACAATCACGCAGACTGCTGCCAGAGCCTGAGAAACTTTTAATGTGCCTATCATAAGGCTGTCTGTCCGCAGACCTTCAATGAAAAATCTGCCAAGTCCGTACCATATCAGATACAACAAAAAATTCTGACCGTCAAATTTTCTGTATTTTTTCAGAAATATTGCAAGAATCACAAATCCGGTCAGACACCATACAGATTCATACAGGAAACATGGATGAACCATATAATTCGGATTCAGGACATCTGGTGTATAAGTTCTGGAAATCCAGTTCTGAATTCTGCCACCTGACATGCCGAAAATACTGTCTGTATTTCTGCCGAATGCTTCCTGATTAGTGAAATTGCCCCATCTGCCAATGCCCTGCCCTAACAGAAAACCCGTTCCGCAGATATCAAGCATAGGCAGCAGCTTGACTTTCCGGAATTTACAGACAATGCCGCCGACCAGAAATGCACCGATTACACCGCCATAGATGGCAAGACCACCTTCACGGGTGTTGAGAATGGATTTCCAGTTCCCGGCATATTCGCTCCAGTTGAATATGACATAATATGTTCTTGCACCGATAATACCGCCGATAATGCCACCGATAATGGCATCTATTGCCCTGTCCGGGTCGATTCCTACACGGCGCATATTCCGCAGTCCGAACAGCAGGGCAAGCACAAGCCCTGCTGTAATGATAATTCCATACCACTGAATAGCAACTCCAAAGACCGTGAATGCTGTTGCGTCCACATGAAAATCCAGTCCCAGCTTCGGAAAGACAATTTCATTATTATCTAAATTTTTATATCCGAGTTCTGAAAGGCTTGTCATAAAATTTCATCTCCCGGCGCATGAACAACGGACAATACTGTATTATCCATATCAATTTCATCACGAAGGAACTGCAAAGCTTCTTCATAGGTGATTTCTGCAAGTACAGAAATCGGAACAAACGGCTTGATTCCGCATATATAGCATTCAAGCATCATGGAAGCATTGGATTCCACACTGTTCATAGAACGGATAATAGAACCATATTTTGCTTTTCTGAGTCGTTCAAATGCTTCTTTATCGAAGCCGTTTTCTTTGGCATTCCGGATGACTTCAAAAATTCTGTTCCGGACTTCTCTGGGATTACGGGATTCCCCGCCGATTCCTATCGAAAAATAACCATTTCCGGAAAAGGGTGAATCGACACCAAAGCCGAAATTAATCAGATTTTCTTCCAGCATTTGCTGATAGATTTCTGTGCTGGCACTGAACAGTGAATCCAGTGACAGTTCTGCAAGCAGTTCTGCACGGAGGAGTGCTTCACCGTCTCTGGGTTTCAGTTTAAAATCCAGACTAAACATCGGAACACCGACAGGCGCAGTATCAATGACTTCATGCTGATATACTTCATAGGGTTCTTCCGGATAAACTTCTTCCAGTTTATGGTCTTCACTCGGAAGCAGAAGCCTGTCACAGATTTCCAGAACCTCTTCTGCATTGATATTTCCAGCAATGGAAAGTGTCATATTATGCAGATTATAGAACGTATGATAGCATCTGTAAAGCAAATCTGCATCAATTTTCTGAATGCTCTCGACAGTTCCGGCAATGCCGATTCTGACAGGGTGTTTATGATACATGCATTTGAGTGAATTAAAAAAAAGCTTCCAGCCGGGTTCATCTTCATTCATGCGGATTTCCTGTGCAATAATGCCCTGTTCTTTATCAACAGTTTCCTGTGTAAAATAAGGATGCTGTACAAAATTCAGCAGAATTTCCAGTGACGGATTGAAATTCTCTGAACACATGAATAAATATGCCGTTCTGTCAAAAGAAGTATAGGCATTTGCAATAGCACCAGTTTCGGCATACTGTTCAAATGCGCCTGTATCTTCATTTTCAAAGAGCTTATGTTCCAGAAAATGTGCAATTCCCTCGGGGACTTGTGCAAAATCCTTTTCGCCATCAAGCCGGAACATTGTATTCACAGAACCATATTTTGTGCCGAACAGTGCATAGGCACTATGAAAACTGGGCATTTCCATGATATAAATATCTAATCCGGTTTCATGCTTCACATGGAGACAGGACTGTCCGCCTTTTGGAGAAGTGATGATTTCCTGATTTCTCTGCTTCATGCCTGTACTTCTCCTTTCTGATTCAGAATATAAATGCTGTCCAGCCGGAACGCATTTGCTGTACGGATAATATCTTCTTTGGTAAGATTCTGATATAATCGAATACGTTCTTCCACCCCTGCATGGTCAGCACGAAGAAAACGTTCAAATGCTTCACTAAAACAGGAAGAAGGCGTATCTCCTGTCAGTTTCAGGGCATTGATTAAATAACGCTGTGCATCTGTCAGAAGCTTTTCTTCAAACTCACCTTTCTGCATTGCTTCAAGCTGTGCAAGAACCGCATCACGAGTTTTTTCGACATTTTCCTGAGAAACACCGCTTGTGACTATCATTGTATTCTTACCGTATATAATATTACTGGAACAGTAATAGCATAAACTCATTTTTTCACGGACATTTGAGAACAGCAGCGAAAACGGCGCACCGCCGAACATCAGGCTGCACATTCTCATTGCTTCCTGAGAGACTTCTTCTGCTTTGAATGCCATGACAAGCTGACTTTGTCCGACCTCCATAAATTCCGTGACTGTTTCCGGTTCAGTCTTGCAGGGACTGGGAGAATGTACCCGGATTTCCGGCACTTTTCTTTCTGTAAAGGCATTCCGGAACAGTTCAGGCAGTTCCGGTACATCTTCTGCGCCCACATAGTAAACCAGAATCTGTGCATTCTGCAAAACTTCCTGATATGCCTGATAGACTGTTTCCGGAGTCAAAGCAAGCACTTCTTCTTTTGTTCCGTAAAGCGGTTCTGCATTCGGTTCGCCCCTGAATACCGTCTGTCTTGCCTGCTTTATCGCATAAGAACGCTTGTTATTGATTTCACTTTCAATCACATCTAACAGCTCCTGCTGTTCCGTTCTGAATGCT
>DJXC01000023.1:5157-6939 GCA_002449575.1 Ruminococcus sp. UBA7014 | reverse complement strand
AATGACAGATTATCAATCATTTCAGTAGCGTTATCAGTCGCATTTTCCATAGCCGTTCTTCTTGCTGCCTGTTCAGAAGCAAAAGATTCTACAATTGCACCATAGAGTAAACTTGCCACATAGCGGGGAACAAGTTTATCAAAAACTTCTTCCGGAGAAGGTTCATATTCGACAGCACAGTGTCTCGGATGTGTACCGGGCATTTCGTCCAGCGGAATGACTTCCATTTTCTGCGCTACCTGCATGATAGGTGATACATAGTTCGTGAAAACTATCTCAACGGTCTGAAGCGATTCATGTCTCTTATAAGTATTCAGAATCAGCTCCGCCATATCCATGGCAAGATAAATATTCATATGTTCTGCAATATGGTCATAAGCTTTCAGAATTTTAATATCCCGGTTTTCAAAATAATCGACAGCTTTCTGACCGACAGGCATCACAATCGGATTGCCGCCCTGTTTCTTAATCTCATTGATTCTCGCCTGTGCAATTTTCAGCACATTGGAGTTGAATCCACCTGCAAGCCCTCTGTCTCCGGCGATAACTATCAGCAGAGCTGCGCCCTTGTCAGTACGCTTGCGGACAAACTGCGAATTAAAATAAGGGTCTTCAGCAGCAATTTCAGACATGAGCTTATAAGTCGCTTCAAAGAAGGGATGAGCAGCTTCGGCACGTTCTTTCGCTCTTCTAAGTTTAGAAGAAGCTACCAGTTCCATCGCCTTAGTAATCTGCATTGTACTTTGAACACTGTGCATCCGGCGTTTAATATCTTTCAGATTTGCCATAATATCACCATTGCTTGTTAAACTCTGTCAGGGCTTCGCCGAGAGCGGTTTCATTTTCTTTTGTGAGGTCTTTGGTATCTAAAATAGATTTCAGCACTTCCGGATGAGATTCATTCATGAATGCTGATAATTTTTCCTGATATTCTTTAATCTTTGTGACAGGAATTGCATTCAGATAGCCTTTCGTCACTGCATAGATAATGCAGACCTGCATTGCAACCGGAACAGGGGAGTTTTTATCCTGTTTCAGAACTTCTACAATACGTTCACCCATTGCAAGACGGTTTTTGGTATCATCATCAAGGTCAGAGCCAAACTGAGAAAATGCCTGTAATTCTCTGTACTGTGAATAAGATAATTTCAGAGAACCGGAAACTTTCTTCATGGCTTTAATCTGTGCGGCACTTCCTACACGGGATACTGAAATACCCGGATTCACGGCAGGACGTACACCGGCATTGAACAAGTCAGTCTCCAGAAAAATCTGACCATCAGTAATAGAAATGACGTTGGTGGGAATATATGCCGATACATCACCAGCCTGTGTTTCAATAATCGGCAGAGCTGTCAGCGAACCGCCGCCATAGTTTTCGTTATAGCTGCAAGCCCGTTCCAGCAGTCTGGAATGCAGATAGAATACATCTCCGGGAAATGCTTCACGTCCCGGCGGACGTTTCAGAAGCAGGGACAATGCACGATAGGCAACGGCATGTTTCGATAAGTCATCATAAACACAGAGTACGTCTTTCCCCTGGTCAAGGAAATATTCCCCCATTGCACAGCCGGAATACGGCGCAATATACTGTAAAGGTGCAAGTTCGGAAGCGGTTGCCGATACAATGATTGTATAATCCATAGCACCAGCTTTCCGGAGAGTTTCGGCAACATTTGCCACGGTGGAACGCTTCTGCCCGATAGCAACATAGATACAGATAATGTCCTGCCCTTTCTGATTGATAATCGTATCAAGGGCGATAGTTGTTTTACCGGTCTG